>JAFGWA010000039.1 GCA_016937715.1 Candidatus Goldiibacteriota bacterium | reverse complement strand
TGCAGGTATTTTTATCAGCACACTTGTTATCGGCCCTTCGTTTCTTGATGTTAACCTGTAAGTGTATCCTGTCAGCTGCCCGAACGCAGTATAATTTGGCTCTATATATCCATAAGCCGAAGGGGTAAAAGTGGATGTTGCCGTAGCGGTTTGGGTTATTGTCTGCGTTACAGTCTGTGTGGCAGTCTTTGTAACAGTTTCTGTTGTTGTCTGCGTTGCCGTTTCTGTCACTGTCTGTGTATTTGTCTGTGTTACTGTTTCTGATACTGTGCCTGTTGCAGTTTGTGTGGCTGTTTCTGTCACAGTCCGTGTGTTTGTCTGTGTTGTTGTTTCTGTAATTGTCCCGGTATTTGTTCCTGTCACTGTTTCCGACACAGTGGCAGTTACACTCCGCGTTGCGGTTGCGGTAACGGTCTGCGTATTTGTTTCTGTTACAGTCTGTGTAACTGTACCGGTTGCAGTTTCAGTTGATGTCTGTGTTACGGTTTGTGTTTCTGTCTGCGTCATTGTTTCAGTTACGGTCTGTGTCACTGTCTGCGTCACAGAACCTGTGGCGGTCTGCGTTACAGTCAGCGTTTGTGTTGCTGTCTGCGAAACCGTCGGCGTAACTGTCTTTGTGGGCGCGCTGTAGTCAATTTCAAGGTAAACATAATCAATATATGCCGTGTCTGTTATATCCCTTGCGGTTATAACAACGCCAAGGCTGTCAACCATTGCCGCGTTCCAGGTGTAAGCTGCAGTTATATCAACATCAAGAATTTCAAGCGCGCTTGTGGTGTGCGTCACGGCATAATATGTATCAAGATTACCCGTCTGCCACGTACTGCCGTTATCTGTTGTAAGGTTAATGTCCAAACGGTCATTAACAAGCACGCCTGAAGCGTACTGCCTTATACGAAGTTTAACGGAGTTAATTATGATTTCATTTGTAAGCAGGTTGTTAAAACCGGTATATAACCTGTTCCCCGAAACATTTGTCTCTGCAACCCCATTATTAAAAGAAACTATATTTTCAGGCGTTATCCAGTCAGATGTCTGTCCGGGCATGGAACCATTGGCGGAAAGCGTAATAATATCCGCGCGCAACCCGGAAAACATACCAACTATAATAGCTGTAATTATCAAAAACACTCTCAGCACTGACATACCTCTATATTAATATAGGCCTTTTTATTCCCCCGGCACCATTAGTACTAATATTATACTATATAATAACGGCAAATAAAGGGATTATTATAAGGAAGGACAGAAGAGCCGAGGGACGGATGCACGGAGAGACAGAGGGACGGAAGTAAAAACAAATGTAAATCTACTACCGCGGGCTAAAGACCCGCGTCTACCAGAACAAACAATCCATACAAGGACAGGTATTTTAGCTTCGCAGGCTCGCTCCAACCGAGCTGCCAAACCTTATGTCTTTACTTCTGTCCATCCGTGCATCCGTCCCTCTGTCCCTCTGCCTTTCTATCCTTTCTTCGCCCTTGGGTGTGCTTTGTCATATTCTTTTTTCAGCCTTGCCACTGTAAGGTGGGTGTATATCTGGGTTGTGGACAGGCTGCTGTGGCCTAACAGTTCCTGCACGGAACGCAGGTCAGCGCCGCGGTCTAAAAGGTGCGTGGCGTATGAATGCCTTAGCGTGTGCGGGGTCACTTCTTTTTGAATGCCGGCTTTTAACACATATTTTTTCATCATTCTTTCTATGCTTCTGGCGGTAAGCCGCGTCCCGTTCTTATTGACAAACAAAGGCCCGGAATCAAACTTTGACTTTAATTCCCTGATATACTGTTTAAGAATACTAAGCGCGATTCCGCCCACAGGCACTATGCGCTCTTTAGAACCTTTACCAAGAACTTTTATTTCTTCATTCACATAGTCAATATCGCCTGAATTAAGTTTTACAATTTCATCTATTCGCACGCCGGTGGAATAAATAAATTCAAGTATTGCTCTGTCGCGCAGCCCGAAAAATTGACTTATGTCAGGGGATTCAAGAAGAGACGCCGTTTCACTTTCAGTTAAAAAACCGGGCAGCCGTTTTTCGGCTTTGGGGGTCAGGATATATTCAAAAGGATTTATTGTTATTTTTTTTGTACGCAGCAGAAACCTGTAGAAATTTCTGCACGCCACTATTTTTCTTATAACAGAATTACGGTTATATTTGGCATGGGACATTTTTTCCATAAACGCCCTTATTGACGTTTCATCAGCTTTTTCAAAACCACCGGTATGCTTTAGAAACTGGCGTATGTCATTGCCGTAGCTTTCGGCAGTCTTGGGCGAATAATTCTTTTCGTGTAAAAGGTGGCGAAGGTATAAATCAAGTTCCGGGCTGTTTTCCGGCTCACTCATTCGAAACGGTTTCCTTGTCATACTTGTAATCGCACTGCCTGCAGTACACCGTCACGTTATTCTTACGCCATTTTTCAAGAAGGAAAGGCGCACCGCATTTGGGGCACTTTTCATCTATAGGCTTGTCCCAGACCATGAATTTGCACTTTGGGTAATTGCTGCACCCGTAGAATTTTCTGGTCATCTTAAACGTTCTTTCTATTATATCGCCGCCGCAGTCAGGGCACGGAACGCCGGCTTTTATTATGTGCTGCTTTGTGTACTTGCATTCAGGGTAGCGGGAACACGCGATAAAGGCGCCGTAAGGGCCGCGTTTTAACAGTAACGGACTGTTGCATTCCGGACAATTACCTTCTATTTTTTCCTGCTCCCTTTCCATTCCTTCCATGGGCTTGGCGTTTTTGCATTCGGGGTATTTTTCGCAGGACAGAAATTTACCGAACCTGCCCCATTTTATTATCATCCTGCTTCCGCATTTTTCGCACTTTTCTTCAATATTGCCTTCAAGCTCCCGCTTCATTTCATCCATATGCGGTTCTGCCGCCGCTATCAGTTCGGTTAAGTTGGCAAAGAAACCCTTTAACAGCGTCTTCCATTCCACGCTTCCTTCTTCCACGCTGTCAAGATCATTTTCCATTTTCGCCGTAAATTCTTCATTTATAATTGTAGGGAAATTTTTTGAAAGAATGCCCGACACAAGTGTGCCAAGTTCCGTAGGCATAAATTTACCCCTGTCCCTGTCAACGTATTTTCTGTAAACAAGGGTGGAAATAATCGGCGCGTAAGTGGACGGCCTGCCGATATCTTTTTCTTCCAGCGCCTTTACAAGCGAAGCGTCCGTAAAATACGGCGGCGGCTGGGTAAAGTGCTGCTCCGGCATTAATTCAAGAAGGTTAAGCGCGTCGCCTGTGTTTAATTCGGGAAGCAGCGCCTGTTCCTGGCTGCCGTCATTTGAATCCTGTTCGCCGCCTTCCTGTTCTTTGGGTTCTTCGTCATAAAGTTTCATAAACCCGTCAAATTTCTTAATTGACCCGTTTGCCTGAAGCGTATAAGGGCCGGCGGATATTTTTACCCGCGTGTCGTCAAATACGGCAGGCACACTCTGCGATGCCATGAACCTTTTCCATATTATGGAGTAAATTTTAAACTGATCAGGGTCAAGGCTGTCTTTTATCGCGCCCAGGTTTCTGTAAGCGGAAGACGGCCTTATGGCTTCATGCGCGTCCTGCGAAGATTTTTTGCTTTTATAAAAGTTAGGCTCCGCAGGCACGTATTCAGGGCCAAGGTTTTCATTTATGTATTTCATGGCTTCCTGCTGCGCTTCCGCGGATACCCTTAAACTGTCGGTACGCATATATGTTATTAAACCCACATGCCCTTCGCCTTTTATTTCAATACCTTCATAAAGCTGCTGCGCCAGCATCATTGTTTTCTGCGCGGTAAACCTGAACCTTCTTGCGGCATCCTGCTGAAGGGTACTGGTTATAAAAGGCGGGTACTGCTTGCGCCTTCTTTCTTTTTTTATAACATCAGAAACAACATACTGTTGATTTTGAAGTTCCGCGACAACTGCTGCCGAATCCGGTTCTGCTTTTAAATCTATTTTTTCGCCGTTTTTTTCCGTAAGCTTAGCTTCAAACTTTCCGGCATTTAACTTTTCAAATAACCCTTTTACGCTCCAATATTCCACGGGATTAAAAGCGTCAATTTCTGCCTGCCTGTCCACAATCAGTTTCAAAGCAACAGACTGCACCCTTCCTGCGGACAGCCCTTTTCTTAATACTTTCCATAACAGCGGGCTTAAGCGGTACCCTACAAGCCTGTCTAACACCCTTCTTGCCTGCTGGGCGTTTACAAGGTTTATGTTTATTTCGCGCGGATTATCAAGCGCGTTTAAAACAGCGGTCTTTGTGATTTCATTAAAGGTCACCCTTACAATTTTCTGGGAGCCGGGTTCTTTCTGCACGCGCAGAATTTCGTTGGCAACGTGCCAGCAGATTGCCTCTCCTTCGCGGTCAGGGTCAGTGGCCAGGTATATTTCGGCGGCATTTTTTGTCTCTTCTTTAATTTCCTTTAATATCTTCTTTTTATCCTTCATTACTATATATGTCGGGGTGAAGTCATTTTCAACATCAACACCCAGTTTTGTTTTGGGAAGGTCAAAGATGTGCCCTTTGGTGGCAAGCACTTTATATTTGCCGGCAACAAACTTTTTTATGGTATTAACCTTAGTGGGAGACTCAACAAGTATAATCTTTCCGCTTTTTTCTCTGCCGGACTTTTTTGATTTAACCGCTTTTTTCTTTTTCGCGGCCGGTTTTGCCTTTTTTGCCGGGCTTTTCTTTTTTATTTCTTCGGTGCTGTCAGACAATGTATAACCTCCTGGTTTACCTGTTACGGACAAAATTCATTCCGGCAAGCTGCCTTATAGCGCCCTTCATTTCAAGAAGAGTCAGCATGGAACTCAATTTAATTACATCAATATTACTTTCAAACGCTATAATGTCAACATGTTTTTTTTCAAAACTTATTTTTTCATATACGGTTTTTTCGTCGTCAGTCAGTTTTAACGCCGTATTTACGGCTGTTTCACTCTCTTTTTCGGGTATTTTTATATCTTCAAAAAATTCTATTAAAATGTCGTCCGCGTCCTGCGCAATCTTTGCCCCCTGAGAAATAAGCCTGTTTGCTCCGCGCGATTTTAAGGAAAATATTGACCCCGGAACCGCGAATACTTCCCTGCCCTGCTCCAGCGCGAAATCAGCCGTTATCATTGTGCCGCTTTTCTCTCCGGCTTCCACCACCAGCACACCTTTGGCAAGCCCGCTTATCACCCTGTTGCGCTGGGGAAAGTTCTGCTTTAACCCTTCCGCGTAAAACGGGAATTCCGATATGATAGTGGCCTTTTCAAGCATCTCTTTTATAAGGGGCCTGTTTGCCATTGTCAAAAGCTGCCCGAACCCAAAACCTAATACACCCGCCGTATACACACCGCTGTTTAACGCCGCCCTGTGCGCCCTGCTGTCTATACCGGTGGCAAGCCCGCTGATTATAGAAAAATCCGTAAAAATCGCGCGCATACGCTGAACCATTCGCCTTACCGCGGCTTCACCATATTCCGTGCACTGCCTAGTGCCCACTATCGCAAGCGGAAGCGCTGTCTCCTGATAGTCCACCCCCGCCATGTATAAGACAGGAGGAGGGTCATAAATGGTTTTTAACTGCTTTGGGTATTCTATGTCATCCTGACAGATAATACGGATGGAATTTTTTCCGCACGCCTCTTCTTCGCGCTCAGTAATTTCAGGAGTTAAATCAAGTATGTCTTTTGCTGTTTCTATCCCTATTCCTTCCACCCCCATCAGCATTTCCGGCGAAGCATCAAATATATCAAGGGATGTGCCAAAAGCATTAATAAGCCTGCGGAGCTTTATCCCGCCGATTGCGGGAATGGTATTAATGGCGATTAAAGCGTCTTTTTCCGTACAGAATTTTCCCATTGTCAAAAACCCCTCTAAAGTTTTTTTATGCAATAGGATTTTACTATTGTGAACGGGGCGGTGTCAAGGCAAGAATAGATAATAACATGAGGGACAGAAGGTCGGATGCACAGAGGGACAGAAGGAAGATCAAACATCGAAAATTCAAAATTCGACAATTAGAATATAACCTGCGGGGTTTGGGTGTGTTTTTTCAGGGTGTGCCGCGTTAACATAGTGTGTCTGCGGCAGAGGCGGTTTAATGCTTCGGCGGCAAAAATGTATATCTAACAAGTTCCCGATTGCCAATGACGTTAACACAGTGTTGATTTCAAATTTCTTTGCCTGCAAGAATACAAATTTGCGGCGCGCCCTGAAAAAATATACCCAAGCCCTGTAGGGCGCGAAGGACGGAGGGACAGAAGCAAGAACAAATTCAAATCAACTGCCGCACCCTGAAGGGTGCGCCTACCAAAACAAAACCCAGCTGCCGATCAGCGTTTTTTATTTATGGGATATGGGATAAACGTTTATGGGATAATAAATTATGGGTTAATTATTTATTTTCATCTTCCCTATCAGCAGATAATCTTTATCAAAACCGGCGCTGTAATAGATATACCCGTCAGGGCAGACAGCGGCGGGATACACGTTTTTTCCTGCGGAGATGTTCTGGTAGCACAAGTCATCCCCGCCGTCTAAATTAATACTCCGCGTGCCGTGCCTGTCAAGATTTTCACCGTTATAACACACAACCTGAAATTTGGATTTTTTATCTTTCTTTCCAAGAAAATATATCCTTCCTTCATAATCCCCTATATACGCGTGAACCATATATCCCGTCCCTTTTTCCTGCTCCACAGTGCCTTCTGCCAGGTTGTATTTCATAAGCTTCATCTTTCCTTTATCCACATAATCCTGTATCGCGTAAACTGTGTATCTGCCGTTTATATATGCCTCGTCCAGCAGGCTCATATTATTTATCCCTATAAACTTTCCCATTACCGCGGTCATTTTGGATTCTTCTTCCCCGCTGCCCGCCGGCGGCAGTATTGAATACTTGCCCCTTTGCGGCATCTGATTTTTATTGCCTTTTTCCACCGGAAGGTACTTTAACCCTTTTTGTTCATATACACTGCCGTTTTTGGAATCTATAAAGGCATTGCTTATCTCTTTAAAGGTAATAAGCCGCTCCCCCTGCGTGTCATAAAAATGCAGCTGCTGACCCCTTAAAAAATACACGCCGTTGTCATAAAAACCCCGGAACTTCATCCTTATGACCCTGAAAGAATCGCTCTTATGAAAGGTGTGAATAACTTCGCATTTATCCTCTTCCTTTATATACTTAAGAATCCTGTCGTTTGCCTGGTCCAGAAAATACATCTGCCCCGCGGCGTCAGCGGCAAACTGGGTGTACAGGTGGCAGCTGTCAGTGCCGGCGCCGGATTCCACATTAATCCTGCCCATATTTTTTCCCATGGCTTTTCTTGGTATTTTTATAATTTCATCCGCGGATATTATGCAGGCAAACAGAAGTATAAAAACAGTTATAATAAATTTTTTCATTATTCAGACACCGTGACAGCGCATTGCCCTTTGTGCGTCTCATCGCATTCCGCCAGAGCGCCGCGCATTGTTGACATCGGCACGCACACAATATCCCCCGGTACCGTATCGGTGGAATAGTGGTCAAGGATGCCGCTTGCGTGTATTACCACATCCCCTTCATATGAATAACTGTAGCCGGTAAATTCGCCTTCGCTGTCAAATTCCGCTTTTCTGTGAATATCGTTTACCAGGTACGGCAGGTCACCGTCATTTAAAAAAGCGGCTTCATTTCTTTTCCATGTTATTTTTTTATCCGTGAAAAACAGCCCCACATGCCTTGGCGACCTGTAGAAAAATATTATGTCCCCATTTTCTATCTTTTTCGTTTGCTGCCTGCTTAAAACTTCGGACTTTTTCTTTTTTTCATACCAGCTGTTTTCCATGCACACAAACTGTGTGCTTACAAGGTCAGACACTTTAACCGATTTAACCCCGTTGGTTTTATATACGTACTGAATGAAACCGGAACAGTCAAAACCGGTTAAACACTTTGTGGCGCTGTTATAGCAGCCGGAAGGTTTTTCGGGGCAGCTTCCGCATTTTATGCAGGGCCCTTTTCTGTTGTCGTTTTTGCTGCATGCAAAATGGTCATACGGCGACTTTGCGCCATACACATAATCCTTCCCCACATAATGCGCCGCGGTTTTATATACCGCTTTGGCAAACTCTGTTTCCTGTTCTGCCGCATAAACCCCCGCAAAAAAAACAAAAAGAGCGGGGATAATCATTATTATTTTTTTCATTCAGACATCCTGTTTTAAGATAATTTCAAGGTGCATTATTCTATTATTTTTTTAGATTTATTTTCCGCTTATGCTTAACTGCTTATAGCTTATTATTTTACACAAACCTTATTTCCACATTATCCCCGTTCTTAATAGGCGTTGTGTATCCCGCCTTTTCCCCGTTTAACTTAAGGTCAAGCATCTTTCCCTTAAGCCTGCCCGTATCTATCGGGTAGCTTTTAAATATCGTGGATAGTATGACCGGTTCCTGCGGAGCTTTAATTTCTATGGAAGCGCCGTTTATTATGAATTCATCTTCCCCGGCCCTTCTGCCGTTCATTGTAATTTCAAACCTGTCTGCTTCTATTTCATACGGTTTACCGTTTATTGAAATGGTCATTTTACTTTTAAGGTTTTCCTTAAAAAGGTCGCGTATTCTGTAATAGCTTGGCTTGTCGGAATATTCCATCCTGTCCATGCTCTTCACCTCAAAATCCGGCGGCACATCCATGCCGTTAACCTTAAGCTGATAAGTTCTCTGTTTTAACACTTCCGGCTCGCCGTTTAAAGTGATTATAATGTCGCGTTCCTGCGCCTGCGCGCCTATTGCAAGCCCTGATTTAGACAGCACTTCAGATACGGTTTTAGGCGCCGATATTGTGACAGCAGCCCTGTCCGGAACCGCTTCATTTTCGCTTACCTGAAACCCGTTTATATAAATTTCCGGCGCTATTTTTTCCACCCTGCCGTTTACTTCCACCGTAAGGGCGTTATCCGCCGTTACAAGGTCACCGGCTTTTACCGACGCGTTAACTCCGTTTTTAACGGCTGTTATTATAACGTCATCTCCGTTTTTTATTATGTCATCAATACCCCGCTGAATGCCGTTTACAAAAAATTTTGCGTGCTCCCCGTGGCCGCCGCGCACTATATTAAGCTGCCCGTTAACCGTAAAAGACACGGCTTCGCCCGGTTTTCCATACAGCTGTTTTAATTCCATCCCCGAAGCGATTATTGCGTCCATTACTTTTATTTCCTGTTCCATATTTATAATATACTGTTTTTCCCCGTTTACTTTAACTTCTATGAATCCCAGTCCGCGGCCGTACAGCGCGGTATCAAGAATGCCAAGAGGCGTCGCGCCTTCTGTTCCGGCAAGTGCTTCGGGCAGATTCTCTATTTTCATTGTGTTTCCGGGTTCCCTGCTGCCCACCCTGTTTTCCGGCAGCCCAAGTTTTTCCGCCACCCTGTTTCTTAAATAGACAAAAGAGCTTCCGCCGCCCACCATTACAACGGCGCGCGGCTGTCTGCCGTTTAACATAAGAATTTCATCCGCGATGTCAGCTGCAATTTCTTCCGTCTTTTCTTTTACAGCCAGCATAAAATCCGAATGCGCTATTTCAAAAACGTTTCCAAAAATATCACTGCCGGTAAGCGGTGTTCCCGCCGCTGAAGCCCTTTTTATGACTTCCGCCTGATTAAAATCCGTAAGGTATTCATTTACTATAACTTCCGTTATTTCATCGCCGGCTTTGGGTATCATGCCATACGCGGTTATTTTTCCGGATTCCGTAATTGCAATATCCGAAGTCCCGGCGCCCACATCCACCAGCGCCAGATTTAAAAGCCGCATATCTTCGGGAATTGTCACAGCCATCGCCGCTATCGGTTCAAGGGTAAGCCCCGCAAGTTTTAACCCGCAGTTTTTTAACACGGATATAAGGCTGTCAAAGGTTATTTTTGGAAGAAACGTGATAATCGCGGAAACAGCCAGATTTTCTTTGGCAAAATGCTGCAGCGGGTTTTTGACATGCTGCCCGTCAAGGGTGTAATGCGAAACACTGTACCCCACGCAGTAATACCCCTGCTTTTTTTCTTCCGTCATTTTTATGACGGCTTTTTTTACGCATTCTATCGTAAGGCCGCGCAGGTCATCGCGCGTTATTTCGCCTTTTTTGTTTATCAGCGCTTCTGTTTTTTCCGTATGCAGGTTTCTTCCCGCAAGCGCGGTGACGGTTTCTGTTATTACAATATTATTTCTTTCTTCAAGTTCTTTTTTTATTTTTAAAACAATTCCCGACACTTCTTCAATGCTGTGTATCTGCCCGTCCACCATAGCCCTTTTTTCATGCTCGCGCACGCAGGCATCAACAACGCGTATTTTATCGCCGCTTAATTCGCCAAGTATGCCGGCCACTTTTCTTGTCCCGATATCAAGGGCAAAAACAGCCATAGTTCAGTCCACCTTTATTGCTGACAGCAGCACTTTTACGGAAGGAATATCAGGCACTAATAATAAATACCCATTTATAACTTTATCATTTTCCTCTGAAAACTGCGTCTCAACCGACAGGATATGATTGGACATTCCCTCAAACCCTTCGGACAACGAATTTAAAATAGCGCCTGATATGTCAAAAACCAGGCTGGGTACAGACGGCAATAACAGCAGCCCCAGAAATTCATTAAGGGCATTCATATAAGCGCCGGCAAGGATGTTGCCCGTTTCTTTTATAGCGGAATTACCGACTTCTGACAGCACTTTTGTAGTGCCCGCAGGATTCTGCAGCAGCATATCCGCAAGCGACAGCGCGCTTTCCCTTGTTAAAAGCAGAAGTATTTTTCCTGTAACATCACCCAAAAAATTCATTATTATACCGGCCACCAGCGTCTTTGAGTCCCCAAGCAGGTTTTCCACTTCCTGAAGTTTTAATATTTTAACCTGCGGCACAGATATCATAATTTTTCTTTTTAAAAGCTGCGACAGCGCTGTGGCAGCGTGACCCGCCCCCACATTGCCCACTTCTTTTAACGCGTCCACCTGAATATCGGTCAGCGTCAGCAGTGAATCATCAGACATTTTATTACCTCTTTAAATTTTTTCCCCTTTCAGGGTCAGTTTAATAATATTTCATAAATTATAAAGTGTCAAACAGTATATACCGGCGCGTTTAAAGCAGCGACGTGATATCCACAATTAAGCTTATGCTTCCGTCGCCAAGGATGGTGACGCCGGAAAAACCTTTGGCGAATTTTAAAAATTCACCAAGGCTTTTTATAGCCACTTCCTGCTGCCCTATCACGCGGTCCACTTCTATGGCGGCCTTTTTATCCCTTACATCCACTATTACAAGTTCGTGCATTTCCGCTTCAACCCGTTTTTTTCCAAGAAGTTCCATAAGGCTGTAAACCGGAATGACTTCTTCCCTTAATATTATCACCTTTCTGTCCTGAATATAGCGGTAGTCTTTTTCAAAACTTTCAAAGGTCTCCACCGTGTGAATTACCGGAATAGAATATATTTCTTTGCCCGCCTTTACAAGAAGCGCCTGCACAATTGCCAGGGTAAGCGGCAGTTTCAGAATAAATTTTGAACCTTCTTTAGGATAGTTTTCTATCCTGAATATTCCGCCAAAACCTTCCACCTTGGTTTTCACAACATCCACGCCCACTCCGCGTCCTGACACTTTGTTTACGCTTTCCACAGTGGAAAAACCCGGAAGTGATATAAGAGACACCACTTCGTCGTCATTCATATTTTTAAGGCGCTCTTCTGTCACCACTTTTCTTTCCAGGGCTTTTTTTCTTACAGCCGCAGTATTAATTCCCGCGCCGTCATCAGACACCTCTATAATTACGGAGTTGCGCTCCCTTTTGGCGGAAAGCCTTATTACTCCCTTGGGATTCTTTCCCGCTTTTATCCTGACGTCCGGCATTTCTATACCATGCGCAAGAGAATTTCTGATAAGGTGAAGCAGCGGTTCGTTCATCTCTTCAAGCACAGTCCTGTCAATTTCAATGTCCCCGCCTTCTATTTCCACTTCCACCTGTTTGCCTGCCTGCACCGCAAGGTCGCGTACAGAACGCGGATACCTGTCAAAAATATGCGACACGGGAAGCATTCTTACGCTTGTTATTTCTATCTGAAGTTCATCTATCACCCTGTCAAATTCTTCCACAGTATCATTAAGAAGTTCATACTTTTTTTCCTTGGCTATCTGGTCAAACCTTATCTTATTTATTACAAGTTCGCCCACAAGGTTCATAAGCGTGTCAAGTTTGTCTATATTTACCCTTACGCTCTGCGCCGATGAATGTTTTTTCTGCATGCCGTCGTTTTTTATTTCTTCCGCCTTGAAGGACGCGCTTTGTTCCTTATCCGCCAAAACATTTTCCGCAGGCATTTCCGGCGTCACTTCTTTTATAATTACTTCCTTAACTTCAGATACTTTTGACACAAGCGCTTTTGTTTCCGGCGCGCCAAGCGCCGTTGCAAAAGCAAATTCAAATTCACTTTCAAATTTTCCGTCTTCTATATCCCTGGACGAAGGATATGAACCTATAATTTCACCTTTTTCAGATAGGTTTCTTGACACCATAAACGAACGTACATTTTTAAATGCGCAGTTTTCATCAAGCACTGTTTTTATAAGAAACACTTTCATTGATTTTTCCGCGGCCTGGCTTATTATTTTTTCGTCCGGTTTTAAATTAAATCCCGCGGCGTTTATCGCGGGCATTTCTTCTTTTTCTTTAAGAGGCATCTGTACTGTTTTTGGAGCGCCTTGAAACTGCGGCTGCTGCCCGGTTTCAAGCTGTTTTTTTATGCTGTCCGCCACAATTGCGGCGCCGGCTGAATAATCCGCGTTGGTTTCCACTATAGAATCAACAAAATCAGAAAGCGCGTCAACGCTTTTAAACAAAATGTTCATAATTTCCAGCGTAGGCCTTGTTTTACCGGAACGCACGGAATCAAGCACTTCTTCAAGAATGTGAGTAAATCCCGCCATTCTGTCATAACCCATGGTCGCGGACATGCCTTTTAACGTGTGGGCCGCCCTGAAAAGTTCATTTACGGGAGTCAAATCATCAAGGTTCTTTTCAAGTTCCAAAAGGGAATTATTAAGATTATTTACGTTTTCTCTGGCTTCTTCAATAAATACTTCCCTGTAACTGTCCATGTTCATGATTTGCCGCCCGTTATACGCGCCATTGCTGATACAAGCGCGTCTTTCATCCCCGCGATGGATGATACTTCGTCCGCCATACCCCTTTCAATTACCGCCCTGGGCATGCCGAAAATTACGCTGCTGTCTTTATCCTGCGCAAGCACCAGCGCTTTTTTTGCCTTTAAACGCTCCACTCCGGCTGACGCGTCCCTGCCCATTCCTGTCAGCACAACCGCAATTGATTTGCCTTCAAATTTTTCAGCCGCTGAAAACAGCGTCATATCAGCGCTTGGCCTTACGCCAAGCCTGGTGGGTTTCTGGTTAAGCGCAATTGTATAGTTTCCGTCTGTTTTTTCAATTTCCATATGATAATTTCCGGGCGCGACATATGCCCTTCCTGCTGTAATTATTTCACCGTCTTCCGCTTCTTTAATGCTTATAAGCGACTGGCTGTTAAGCCTTTCCGCCAGGGTCTTTGTAAACCCCTGAGACATGTGCTGAACTACCAGATACGCCGCCGGAAGATTTCTTGGAATTTTTGTGACGAATTCAGAAAGCGCCCTTGGCCCTCCGGTGGATGTGGCAATTATAACAAGCACAAAATCTTTTATCTCTTTTTCTTTTTCAGGCGCGGTTTTTTCCACGGTTTCGGGGGTAAAAAATGTAAGTTTGGAAGCGTCAGTTGTTGCAGCTATTTTTATCTTGCTTATAAGTTCGTCTTTTACTTTTTTTATGTCTATGGATATTTCACCGGAAGGTTTACAGACAAAATCCACGGCGCCGTATTCAAGCGCCTGAAGGGTTGTTTCCGCGCCTTTGGGCGTATAGGCGGAAAGCATAATAACCGGCGTTGGGCGTTCGCTCATTATGCATCCAAGGGTGGAAAGGCCGTTCATTTTTGGCATTTCCACGTCAAGCGTGATAACGTCAGGTTTTAATTCAAGGGTTTTCTTAAAAGCTTCCTGCCCGTCTTTCGCGGTGTCTATGACTTCAATTCCGTCATCTTCCTGAAGGATTTGGGGTATAATTTTCCTCATAAAAGCGGAATCATCCACAACAAGAACCCTTATCTTTCCCATTTATCAGTTCTCCTGAAGCGTTCTGTCAACCGCCTCCAGAACCCTTGCGGGCTGAAAAGGTTTTATAACAAAATCTTTGGCTCCGGCCTGAATTGCCTCTATCACCATTGCCTGCTGCCCCATGGCGCTGCAGATAAGTATCTTGGCCGAAGGGTCTTCCGCCAGAATAGCTTTCACCGCTTCAATTCCGTTCATTTCGGGCATTATAATATCCATGGTAACAAGGTCAGGCTTTAACTCCCTGAATTTTTCAACCGCTTCTCTGCCGTTTACCGCTTCACCAACAACTTCAACATCCTTTTTTTTAAGGATGTTGCGCAGCATATTTCTCATGAACTTTGTATCGTCAACAATCAGGACTTTCTTCAATTCCTGCCTCCGTGATTGATATTCCCTGCATTTCGGAATTTTCCTGATCAGAAAATATTTTTTCAATGTCAAGAAATACAATTATTTTATCTTCCAGCTGCACAACAGCTTCAATATACCTGCCGCCCACGCTTACTATGGAAGGCGGCGCCGGCAGTATCTGTTCTTCCGGCACGGTAATTACCTGAGTCACTTCATCCACAATCACGCCTACAAGCTGGCTGCCGTGCATTTCAATTATAATTATCCTTACATTTTTTCCGCGCGCGTCTTCATGCAGTTTAAAACGCTTACGCAGGTCTATGATGGGTATAATCTTGCCCCTTAAATTTATAACGCCTTCTATAAAGGACGGCGCCGTAGGTACGGGTGTTATCTGCTTTAACCTGATTATTTCAACCACTTTCATTATGTTAAAAGCAAATTCCTCTCCCTTAAGCCTGAAGCCCACAATTTTCTTTTCCACTTTTACTCCGTTTTAAACTTTGAAATTGATTCGCGCAGAGTTTCCGTCATCTGCGCCAGTTCCTGCGCCTGCGCCGCTATTTCCTGCATGGACGCGGTCTGTTCCTGCGTGGAAGCGGAAGCCTGCTGCGTGCCCGCGGCTGTTTCTTCCGATACCGCGGCTATTTCTTCAACCGCCTTTACCACTTTATCCGTGTCTTCCGCCTGCGCTTTGGTAAGGCTGAAAATCTCATTTGAAAGTTTTACCACTTTTGTGACAACGGCATTTATCTCTTTTAAAGCCTGCCCGCTTTCTTTAACCACAAGTTTGCCCTCTTCTGTTTCGCGCACTCCGGTCATTATATCCACAACCACCTGTGCCGTGCGTTCGTGTATGTCTTCCACAAGCCTGGCAATTTCCTTTGCCGCATCCCCGGAACCTTCGGCAAGTTTTCTTACTTCTTCCGCCACAACGGCAAAACCGCGGCCGGCTTCGCCCGCGCGCGCCGCTTCTATATTGGCATTCAGCGCCAGCAGGTTTGTCTCGTCCGCTATTTCGGTAATTATATTTACCACTTCTTCTATTTTTTCGGAATACCTTTTAAGTTCTTCTATTGAATCTTTTGCCTTGCTTGTCACCTGCACTATATCTTCAATTTTTATAATTGTCTGTTTAACGGCTTCCATCCCTTTTTCAGAAGCCTGTTTGGCCTCATTGGCGACGTTAAGCACATCTTCGGACTTTGACGCCACAGTCTGTATTGAATCTGACATGTTCTCCATAATTCTGGAAGTTTCCACGGTACGTTCCGCCTGCTGTTCCACGCCGTGGGCTATCTGCTGAACGGTGCTGCTTATTTCTTCAGCGGACGCGTTTATTTCTTCCGTTGAAGCGGAAAGGTTTTCCGAAAGCATTCTCATGGTATCTATGGACTCTTTCATCTGCAGAAGCACTTTTTTTGTGCTTGCTGTCATTTTATTTATCGGCCTGGCAATAACAGGCAGAAACCCGTCGCTTTCCTCAACCCTTGTGGTCAAATCTCCGTCAGCAATTTTATCAAAGAAAAAAGCCACATTTGTAAAAGCATCTATAACGGCTTTAGCCCCCATAAAAACAGCGGCAGCTCCCCCAAGTGCAAACACCCCTGTGATAAGCATAAAAAACATAAACGGTTTTTCATAAAGCTTCAAAAAATACAGTATAGAAGCCAGGACAATGCCCGTAACAACAGCCACTGACAGGTTAATTATCAGCATCTTTTTAAGGAAAAAACCTTTTTTTCCGGTTTTATTTACAGCCATTATTACCTCACACTATTTTAATATCCCTGCCGAAGCTTTTTACTTTTGCTTTTTTTTCCGTTACAAAATACTCTATTGTCCTGCCGTAATTGTTTCCGGTGTCTTCTCCCAGTATCGGGATTCCTTTTTTTTCAAGAATTGCTTTTGCCTTTCTAACGTTTCTGCTGCCTATGGATTCTTCCTGATTTCCTATTTCAAACATCCTGGCTCCGCCAAAAATCTTGGCGCGCATCTCTTTTATGCCCGCTCCCATATCTATCATTGCCTTAACAAGATTTTCAATCCCCGTATCGGCATATCTGTTTTTGTCCGTACCTTTTCCTGCCTTTTCCGGAAGCATTGCGTGAAGCATTCCTGCCATCGGTTTTTCAGCGTCAAAACACACCACCACAATACAGGAACCTATTCCGTACGCGGTTAATATATCACCGCTTTGTCCGGTGTGCAGCTCTCCCATACCTACCTTGATACATTTAGCAGGCATTTATTCTTCAGGCGCCGCTTGCCGTATTATCAAGCGCCTTTAATATTTTTCTCATGGATTCTTCATCAGGTATTAAAAAAACAGTCGCCTGTATTTTCGCGGTCTCTTCCACCATATCAGTTTCTATCAAAAGCGCCTCTGAACCTGTTTCCGCAATTTCCGCGGAAACAGTCTGAAAGACCGCTTCCACCATATCAACGGCCAGCGCGGGCACCGAAGGCACTGAATTTAACCCCATTAATTTTGCAATGGCATTCATATATGACGAAATAAGAATATTTCCTATCTCTTTTAAAGCGGACTGTTCATTTTCCCCAAACTCTTTTGTGGTGCCAAGGGGGCGCCTCATCAGAAGGTCAACAATTAAGAATACCTTGTTCTGCGGAAAAATCATAAGCGCCCTGCCTGTAATATCCCCGAAAATTTTCAGATAAACAGCGGCAACAATTTCATTTTTTGATTCTATCCGGTCCACCATTTTATCAACAGGAACCATTAACACTTTGGGCACACTTAATGAAACATCTTTTCCTAAAAGCTGTGAAAGCGCGGTGGCCGCGTTGCCGGCACCTATGTTTCCCATTTCACGAAGGGCGTCTTTATGAAAATCGCTCAGTTTAATGGCCATTTAAGCACCCAATATCTTTCCCACGGTTTCAAGCACGTTTGACTGATCAAACGGTTTTACGATATAATCCTTTGCCCCCGCCTGAATGGCTTCAATTACAAGAGCCTGCTGCCCTATGGCGCTGCAGATAAGCACATTGGCATTGGGAAAATCTTTTATTATCTCCCTTAACGTGTCTATTCCTCCCATTTCCGGCATAACCATGTCGGAAATAAGCATATCAGGCAGAAGTTTTCTGTAAAGTTCAACGGCTTCGCGCCCGTTGCCGGCTTCGCCCACAACTTCATACCCGCCCTCGGTAAGTATATTCTTAAGCATCATTCTCATAAACGCCGCGTCATCGGCTATTAATACTCTTTTTGCCATTTAAGTTCCTCCGCATCATATTTATATCAAAGGGCATCTTCTTTTCTTTCGCCCGTCCTTATCCTTAAAACATCCGTTATTTCAGAAATAAAAATTTTCCCGTCGCCTATCCTGCCCGTCCTGGTGCAGTCAATTATCTCTTTTATCACAGTTTCCGCTTCGGCGTCTTTAACCACCATTTCAATTTTTGACTTGGGCAGAAATTCCACCGCAATGTCCCTGTCCTTCATCTTTTCAAGCTTGCTTTTCTGCACCCCAAAACCTTCAGCGGAGGTTACAGTAAGCCCGCACACACCGGTTTCTATCATGCGCTTTCTTAAAGCTTCAAACTTTGAAGGTGCTATAATTACGGTTATTTTTTTCATTTAATAATCTTTTTTCTTCCGGCAGAAGGCGAAAGCATAAGTTCTTTACGCCATATTTCCACCATTCGGATGTTTTCCTGCGACTGTGTGGCAAATTCGCTGTCCGGATTCAATTCTATATATTTTTTCCACATTTCAATGGCTTCATCCCACCAGCTTTTATTGCGAAAAACTTCCCCAAGCCTGAAATATGCCTCTGACATTTTGGGGTCAATTTCAATCGTTTTGTGGAATTCAATATCCGCCTCGTCCCACCATTCTTTCTTCTGATATGCCATAGCAAGCTTCATATGCGCCGCCGGGTCTTTGCTGCTGCCGGACACGGCGGAAATAAAACATTTTATGGCCTCATCATATTTGGCGGTCTCATAATAAACAGACCCTAAATTTATAATGGCATCCCTGTTATCAGGCTGTAAATCAAGCACTTTTTTATATTCTACAATAGCCTCCCGCAAATGTCCAGTATTTCTATACGCGCCTGCTAAATCGCTGTGAATAATGGGGTTTTTTTCTTCCGTTGCCGCTTTTTCACTTAATTTTGATATGGTTTCCTTAAATACA
Organism: Candidatus Goldiibacteriota bacterium; assembly: GCA_016937715.1. NCBI lineage: Bacteria > Candidatus Goldiibacteriota > Candidatus Goldiibacteriota bacterium. The sequence continues at coordinate 21,611 of JAFGWA010000039.1, read as the reverse complement.
ATGTCCTTCTTTTTGGCGGATTCAAGGTTTTTCCTGGCAACTTCATACCCCGGCTCTATTTCAAGGGCTTTTTCAAAATACTTCTGCGCTTCTATGAAAAAATTCTTTTTATAAAAGGCCACTCCCAGATTGTTATACGCTTTAAAGTATTTTGGATCTATCTCGGCGGCTTTTTTATAATATTCTATCGCTTTTTCCAGATCGCCCATATTCTTGTAAGACACGCCCATACTGTTATAAGCCACCGCGTTTGACGGCTGCATGGAAATTACTTTCTGATATTCAATCACAGCCTCTTCATTTCTTCCTTTATCCGTCAAAACCAGCCCAAGGTATAAATTCACTTCCGGTTTTCTCATGTAATGCGGCTGCATTTCAAGGGCGTTTCTGAATTCCGTTACCGCCTCATCATACCTTTTCTGTTTATAATAACATGTGCCAAGATAATAGCGGGCTTCATTGTCATACGGCTCTTTTACAAGGTGGGCGGTAAGCTTTTTTACCGCGTCTTCAAGAAGGTCCTGCTTTATAAATATCACGGCCCTTTCAAGTTCTATCCTTCTGAATTCCGGGTTTTCCTCTTCCACCGCGTCCAGAACGGCAAGGGCTTTGGCATAATCTCCCATCTCCCTGTACGCCACAGCAATATTAACCTTAGCATCAACAAGCGCCGGGTCTATTTTCAGCGTCTGTTTAAACACCTCTATAGCATCACTTAAAAGGTGCTTTTTAATCAAAAGCTCTCCAAAAAAATTATAGTATAAAGGGTTGCTTCCATTATGTGAAATGGCTTTCTTAATCTCCCTTATCGCGTCGTCAATATAGCCTTTCATTTTATTTACGCGAGCAAGGTTGTAATAAGCCTCTTCTTTTCTGTCTTCTTTCATAGATTCCACAAATTTTTCGCGTTTCTGTGATTTCTCATCATAATGCTCTATTACCAGGCTTTTGTTGGACTGGACAAATGAAGGGTTAAGTTCAATAGCCCTGTTATAACACATCTGCGCTTCTTCATCCCTGCCAAGTTCGCCGTACACAAAACTTAAATTATAATACGCAAGGGCGTATTCTTTGTTTATCTGAATGGCTTTCTTCAGTTCATTTTCCGCCTCTTCATACATGCCCCTTTTATAAAGCGTTTCGCCAAGATTATTCCTTATTTCCGAGTAATTAGGATACTGTTCCAGCGCTTTTTTAAAGACAGCTTCGGCTTTGTCATATTCGCCTGTATTTTTATAAATTATCCCCATAAGGTTTCTGGCAAGCAGGTGTTCCGGATTTAATTCCAGCGCCCGGTTTAAAAGTTTAAGGCTCTCCTGATAATCCCCCGTATAACTTAACGCGTTGCCAAGGTTATAATAGGCTTCCGGGTCACCCGCGTAAAACTGAAGCGCTTTCCGGTATGCCAGGATTGCCCGGTCATATATACCAGTCTGTTTATTTACGGATTTCAGATTTTCCTGGGCCTGGGTGTAGGTGGGATTCATTTCAATTGCTTTCTTAAAATTTTCTATAGCTTCCTGATACATTCCCTTGGAATAATAATACACTCCAAGATTATTTAAAGATACGGCGTCTTCTTTTTTTTCCTGTTTTGAATTATCGTTTTTTTCTTCCACTATGGTTTATTATCCTTTTCAGCGAAAGCTTCCGGTTTTAAAAGCGTCACTATCCTGTCTTTGTCCCTTATAATCCCCGCTATGTATTTTTTATCAGAATCAAAATTATGTTTTGAAGCATTTTCAAAATCAGACGCTTCAAAGTTACGCACCGAATAAACACCATCCGCAAGAAGCCCTATTTTTTCTTCTTTTACTTCCACGATAATAACCCTTGAATTTTCATCAATAGGGCTTTGTTTTCCGAAGATTTTCATCGATAAACTGATTACCGGCACCACATCTTCCCTTATCCCCATAAGCCCAAGGATATATGAAGGCACGCCCGGAACAGGTATTATTTTTTTTGGTTTTATAATTTCCTTGGAAAAAACCACTTCAAGGGCATAAAGTTCTTCGCGTACCTGAAACACTACGACAAGAATACCCTTAAGCATTTCCATAATCTGCTGTTCTTTGATTATGCCGTTTTTTACCAGGATTTTTCCCAGATGCTCGCCTGTGGAAGCCTGTTCCCGCAGGGCTTCATCAAGCTGCTCTTTTGTAATATATTCCGCCTGCAAAAGCAGTGTTCCCAGGCTTTTATCCTGTTTTTTTATTGTTTCCATATTCCGCCTAACCGCCCAGCAGTTTTAAATTCTTTTTTACTATCTCGTTTTCCGGGTTAAGTTCCAGCGATTTTTTCCAGTGTTTTTTTGCGTCTTCAGCTTTGCCTTCTTTAAGGGACATATTTCCCATTTTGTAATAAATATCCCCGTTTTCACGCCCCTTTTCAATTGACTTTGAAAAATATTCCTTTGCCTCTTTATACATAACTTTTTTATAATAAATATTCCCTATATTTTCAAGAATGGTTACATCATCGCCTTTTTTATCCAGAGCTTTTTTATATTCAATGATAGCATCGTCCTGCTGTCCCTCTTCCATGTAGATAAATCCAAGCGCCTTGTGAACCTCTGCGTCTGCGGCTCCCATTTCAGCAACTTTTTTGTATTCTTCTATGGCCTCTTTCTTTTTCCCAAGTTTCCCGTAAATTTCCCCGACAAGAAGGCAAATTTCGGAGGTCATTATGGAATTTTTCGCGCGCTGTAGTTCTTTTAACGCCTGCTCAAACTTACCCTGATTGTAATATAAAATTCCAAGGTTATATGCCACTCCTGTTTCAGCGGGATTCAGTTTAATGGCTTTTTCATAATATTCTATTACTTTGGAATAATCTTTAAGCTCCCTGAACACGTTGCCCAGCATTGAATTTATCCCGGAACTTTTAGGGTTGGCTTTAAGCACCCTTTCATATTCCGCGGCGGCTTCGATGTGTTTCTTCTGCGCTTCATAAATATACCCTGTTTTGAACCTGACTTCGCTGTAATCGGGTTTTAAATCCAGAATGTCCCTGTATATCTTAAGCGCTTCTTCATAATTATCCATTTTAAGGTAAAGATCGCCAAGAGCGTGTTTTAATTCCAGGTCTTTGGGCTTTATCTCAATCGCTTTTTTGTATTCTTCAAGCGCTTTTTCATGTTTACCCATATTCGCGTGCAGTTTGCCAAGGCGCATAAGCGCGCTTATGTTCATAGGGTTAAGTTTAAGAGCCTTTTCATATTCCTGCACGCCTTTTTCAAAATCGCCTTTAAAAACAAGCGCGTTGGCAAGATGAGAATGCACTTCCGCGTCATCAGGATTAATTGAAAGCGCCCTTTCAAACTCTGAAATAGCCTGCCCAAAATTCTTGCTTACCGTAAAGGCAAGGCCAAGGTTTATATGGTCCTGTACCGTCTGCATCTATTCTTCCTTTCCGTCTTCCAGCTTTGTAAAAATGCGTTCTTTTATGTTAATGCACTTAAACTTATCGCGGTATTCCAGAAGCATGGTCTCTGTCTTTCCCATAAAAAAAACTCCGTTTTTTTTAAGCGCTTCATGAAAAAACAGCAGCACACTTTTCTGCAGCTCCCTTGAAAAGTATATTATCACATTTCTGCAGAAAACAAAGTCAAACTGCTCTTTTAAATATGGTTTCATCAGGTTAGCCCTGATAAACTTTACCTTCTTTTTTATTGAATCCTTAATCCTGAAGTAATTGCCGTCCTTTATAAAATACTTTGCTTTCCTGTTGGCGGCCACATTATCAAGCGTGTGCCCTTCATATCTGCCTTCAACAGCCCTGAACAGGATTGCATCATCAATATCAGTGGCGTGAATCTCGTAATCAACACCCTTTACGCCCAGCCTTTCCATTGTTTCTTCAATTGAAACAGCTATTGAATACGGCTCTTCACCGGAACTGCAGCCGGCGCTCCAAACTTTTATTTTTTTACTTTCTTCAAACATCTTCGGCAGAATTTCATTTTCAAATACCGTGAACACTTCCGGATCCCTGAAAAATTCGGTGACATTTATGGTAAGTTTGTCCAGCAGCACCGACATTTCCCTGCTGTCTCTTTCAAGCACATTAAGATAATCAGCGTAAAGCCTTGCCCCAAGCGCGCGCATCCTTACCGCGAACCTTCTTTTTAAATAATTTTCCTTATACTGGCTGACGTCCAGGCCGCGGTCAGCGTGTATCTTTTCCTTTATTTTAAGGTACGCGGTAATCTCATCCATGTCAGTTCAGCTGAATCCCGCCGGCGCCGCCGTTTTCTTCATTTATTATTTCAAGAAACTTACCCACAAGCCTTGAATCAAACTGCGTTCCGGAACATTTTTTCAGCTCGCTGACTGCCGCTTCTTGTGTAAGGGCTTTTCTGTAAGGCCTGTCAGAACGCATTACGGAATAAGCATCCGCTATGGAACATATTCTGGCTCCAAGCGGAATTTCCTCTCCTTTAAGGTTTGAAGGATACCCTTTACCGTCAAAATGCTCGTGATGATAGAGAATAATAGGAAGAATCTCATCAAATATATCCAGTTTATTTAAAATATCAACGCCTTCCTTGGGATGCTGCATTATTACCCCGAATTCCTCCTTGGTAAGCGAAGACGGTTTATTAAGAATACTGCTGCTTATATTTATTTTTCCTATATCGTGCAGAAGCGAGGCATACCGTATTTTTTCTTTTTCAGTTTCCGGCAGCCCAAGTTTTTCCGCAAGTTTTATCGCGTAGGTCATCGTGGCCATAGAATGCCCGTGTGTTTCATGGTCTTTTGTGTCTATTGCAATAGCCAGCGCCTGTATTATTTTTTCATAATTGCCTTTAAGTTTGGAAATAAGGGCGTGTTTTTCCATAATTATAAAGACCTGCTCGCTGAAAAATTCAAGTATATAAATGTCAATTTCCCTGAAGGGCTTTTCTCGCACCGCCACCGTTATTTCACGCAGTTTGTTTTCGTCAAAGACCGGTACAATAACCGCATTAAGGCCGGCCGCCGCAGAAATAAAACCCGTGGAATCGGCGCTGATATTTTTTAACATAAGGTCATTTATTTTTTCCGGCTCTATTTCATCTTTTATCTGGCCGTGCATGTCCCCGTGGGAAAAAACAGAGGTAAGCACCCCGTCCTTTTTTGGTTCTGTTGAATACACAAACATATGTTTAATTCCCATTATAGACTCTATATTCCTTGAAAGCACTTTTCTTACAGAAAGAGAATTAGTGTCCGCTTTAATCTCGCGCAGCATATCATGCGCAAGCATAAGGGAATTAACCACTTTATTTACAAATTCTTTTTCGTCGTCGTCAGAACTTTTTGTTTCAGGTTTTTTTCTTATTTTACCCGAAAAATCCGCAAGCACACAGAGGGCGGCAAGCGAAACAATATAAAAAAATAATTCCGCCGCCTTTAAACCGTTCATGGAATAAAAAATAAAGACAGAAAACAGCGATATAAAGAGGCCGTTGACCCATGACTTAACATATGATAACAGAACCACCAGGCCGCATATCAGGGCAAAAACCCATTTAGTTTCAAGTGCCAGGGGATTAAGCGCGAGAATAAACGCTAAAAATCCGGCCAGAACCTGTAAAGAAAAAATACCGTCCTGTTTCATGAATACCTCTACTTCGCAATAGTTTTTACTGCGTAACCTTCGCCAAAAACCTCGCTCTGCTCAATAACTATCGCCGTTGCACTGCTTTTCATGGAATTTATCACCATAATTCTGCCGGCTACATGATACAGGTCCGCTTCCTTGCTTTCGGGGTCCTGTGTTTCGCGGATTACCTCAAGCTTTTCACCGGGCAGAATGCCTTTATCAAGCCCTATATTTATATAAACAACATCCTTGTTTTTAAAATTAACCGGGCCTTTCACTGTTTTTATTACCCGGCCTTCCCTTTCAACATTTTTAGATTTTATTTTTCTTGAAAGTTTTGACTGATAATCCTTTACTTCCCTGCGCAGTTTGACCTTGTTCTTGTCCCCTATGGGTTCATAACTTTTTGTTATAACCACCTGAAATATATTGTCTTTAATTTTCTTTGTTACCCTTGCCACACCGTTTACTTTGATAAGTTTACCCAGGGCTTCCCCCGTCTCTTTTTCAAAAATTTCCTCGGAATCATCATATATCATAAGTTCGCTGCCTGCTTTTACGCTTTTACCCACCGTTATTTTTACGTAAGCCCGGTCATTATGGACAAGCATAAGTTTATTGTCCACCGTATAAATAAAACCGTCATCCGCGAAATTATCCGATATAAATCCGGCGCGTTCCACAAGTACATATCCCGCGCTTTGAATCTTTCCTTTTTTTTCATCTTCCACAAGTATAAGCTCGCCTTCGGTATCCGCTTCATAATCCACAACAAATTCGCCGTCTTCGCCGCGTTCTTCAAGGTCGCCGTAATCCACGTCCGCCCTTTTTTCCTGCGGGGCCGCATCTTCTTTTTTTCTGGCTATAAATTTTTCTATCTCCGCAGGCTCTGTTTCGCCAGGCAAAAGTATAATTATACCTTCCGTGTCACCGCTTTCATCAACCACTATCGCCTGAGTTGCAGCCGGCTGAACAGTTAAAGGGGTATTCCAGGATGTTTTTTCAGCAGGTATGGGCGGTATAACATCCCGCGCTTCCTCAACAGCTTTTTTTTCTTCTATCTGCTGCGCCGGCCCGCTTGACATTATAAAACCGTCATCATCCGCGAAAAGTAAACCCGATAAAATAAAAAAAGACAGTGCAAGCAGCTGAATTATTTTCATTTTTCACCTTCCCAATTAGAAGTTCCCAAATTCCATAAGCCTGTCTTTGGCTTCCTGATAATTTTTTCCGTTCGGAAAACGTTCCATGTATGCTTTATAGGCAAATCTGGCTTTTGTTCCGTCTATCATGCGGTCAAAAGTCCTTGCCCTGAAGAAATTCACGTCATCAATCCTGTCACTGGATTCATTTTTATCATATTCATCATAAATATCATAAGCTTCAAGGTATTTTTCAACCAATTCAAGGGTCCTTTCATATTTACCAACCGTATAAACATACTTAATATTTTTATACAATGCTTCTTCCAACGCCTGATCCTGCAGTTCTGCCCTTGATTTTTCTTCCCATTTTACACTTATTTCTTCTGCATTGCCGACAAAAACAATCGCAATTATTATAAGAATTGCCGCTATAATACCCAATCCTTTCATACTTTCCTCCTTATAAATTAATATAATAATACATATTAATAATATCAATAATAAGGTATTTTGTCAATTTTGATTATAGGTGTTTTTGCAGGTAATATTTAATAAAACAATGCCACAGAATGAAACAGCCGTTAATTTACAATATTTTAATGTATTTTATAAATAAATAAGCCCGCGGCACAAAACCGCGGGCTTATTGAAAAAAACTAAAAGACTGCTATTTTCCTGACATCATAGCTTCTATATCGGCTTTCACTTCTCCGGTTGCTTTAATATTAAAGTTTTCAACAAGAACCTTTGCCACGCCGGCAGATAAAAACGCGGGTAATGTGGGGCCAAGCCTTATTCCTTTAACGCCCAAAAACAGAAGAGCAAGAAGTACTGCCACGGCCTTTTGTTCATACCATGCAATGTCAAAAGATATCGGCAGCTCATTTATGTCTTTTAAACCAAAAACTTCTTTCAGTTTAAGCGCCACAACTGCAAGCGAATAGGAATCATTACACTGTCCCGCGTCAAGCACGCGCGGTATGCCGCCTATGTCTCCAAGCTGAAGTTTGTTATACCTGTACTTGGCACACCCGGCCGTTAAAATCACAGTGTCTTTCGGAAGGTTTTCCGCCACTTCTGTAAAATAACTTCTGCCGGGCTGCCTTCCATCGCATCCGCCCATTACCACAAACCTTTTAATCGCACCGCTTTTTATGGCATCCACCACTTTATCGGCAAGGGCAAGTATCTGATCGTGCGCAAAACCGCCTATAATTTCACCTTTTTCAAGCTCAACAGGCGGCGGGCATTTTTTTGCAAGTTCAATAACAGCGGAAAAATCCTTTGCCTTTCCATCTTCCCTGTCTGCAATATGTTTTACGCCCGGATATCCGGCCATTCCCGTGGTAAATATCCTGTCTTTGTATGAATCCTTAACAGGTACAATGCAGTTGGTTGTCATTATTATCGGCCCGTTAAAGGTATCAAACTCTTTATTCTGATGCCACCACGATCCGCCGTAATTACCGGCAAAATGTTTGTATTTTTTAAAAGCAGGGTAATAATTTGCAGGAAGCATTTCGCTGTGAGTGTAAATATCCACTCCGGTGCCTTCAGTCTGAGTTAAAAGTTCCGCCATATCTTTTAAATCGTGGCCGGAAATAAGAATACCCGGATTATTTCTTACGCCTATATTAACTTTTGTAATTTCAGGTTTGCCGTATGTTTCTGTATTGGCCTTATCAAGAACCGCCATTGCTTTTACCGCCGCTTCCCCGGTTGCAAGTACAAGCGCCGTAAGTTCGTCCGCGCCAAGGTCTTTGGGAATTGACGCAAGCGCCTTTACGATAAACGCAAACACTTCATCATCATAATAACCAAGCACTGCGGCGTGGTCAGCGTAAGCGGCAATACCTTTAAGCCCGTAAACCATCAGCGATTTTAAAGACCTTGCGTCTTCATTTGAACTGTAACTTAACACGCCTGTTAAAAGGGCTTTTTGTGCGAATTCTTCCTTTGTTGAACCTTCCCACACCGCGCAGTCAGGCGCGTCAGCCGCAGCACCGGATTTGATTTTTAACTCGCCCCTTAATACAAGAGCCTTTCTGATAAGGCTCTCTATTTTATCATCGTCAAAATTCGCGTTTGTGATTGTGGCAAACAACGCCTGACACAAAAATAACCCGTATTTTCTATCTTTATTGCCTGTTTTTTCCGCGTAATACGATATTCCCTGCAGAAGAAATATCAGAAGATCCTGAAGGTTTGAAGTGCTGTCGTTCTTTCCGCATACCCCCTTAGCAGTACAGGCTGTGTTCTTAGCTGTTTCCTGACACTGATTGCAGTACATTCCCATCTTTTGCCTCCTTAATTTTTATTTTGCAGCAGAGATTTTATTGTCATTTTTTCAAAACGGCCCGTCACAAGTTTTTCTATTTTAACTATTTCACGCCTTAACACGCACGTAGGCCGGTTGCAGCAGGGTTTTCCACGGAACATACATTCGGACATTTCAAATCCCTTGTGGTATATTTTTATCAGGTCAATCACTCTTATTTTGCCGGGGTGTAAAAGAAGCCTTACCCCGCCTTCAGCGCCTTCTTTTGATTCAATCACTTTGTTTTTAATCAAAGGCTTTAAAAGCCTTCTCAAAAACGGATATGGTATATTTTGTGCTTTAGAGATTGTTTTTGCCGACACGTAAGAACCGCCGTTACCCGCAAGCACCATCAACGCCCTTACCGCGTAATCAGTGTCCTTATTTATAATTTTCATATCATCTCCTTTTTATTAACTGATACTATTTTAGTATCAGTTAATAAAATTGTCAAGTAAAAAAATAAATATTTTTTAACCGCGGATGTATTGTATTATGCTTCTGACCCGCATTGAGAACCACCGCGTGCCGAGAAATGAAAAAAATAAAACAATGCCTGCCGGATTATGTTTGGGAGAATTATTAAACAACAGCATTTGAAACCGGCATTCAAAAAAAAATACCTGTTTATCCATTTTACGGTTTTATCCTGACGTGCTCTGCGTAAAAAAAAAAGCCCGGGAGCCTTTCGGCGCCCGGGCTTTTAAACGTTATGTAAGGTTTAGGCCTTTGTTACGTTTGCGGCCTGTGGCCCTTTCTGTCCTTCTACGATGTCAAAATTTACTGCTTCGCCTTCTCTAAGGTTCTTAAAGCCGTCCATCTGAATCGCTTCGTAATGTACAAATACGTCCTTTCCGCCTTCCTGTTCGATGAAACCGTACCCTTTCTTTTCGTTAAACCATTTCACTTTTCCTGTTGCCATAATTCTAAATCCTCCTTAAAAACTTTAAACTCTTGCGGTATTAAAACCGCAACTTATGAAGATAAGTATATCATATATTTACGCTTTTTTCCTTATTTATTATATTTATTATTTCCTCAAAGGCCGCGCCCTTGTCCAGCATAACCCGGTTCTTGGGGTCACGCCTTAAAGACATTTCCACCTGCCCGGTAACAAAATTCTTTTCGCCCACCACTATTCTTAATGGAAAACCGATAAGGTCGGCGTCTTTAAATTTTACGCCGGGAGAAATGTCGCGGTCGTCCATTATGACATCCACGCCGGCTTCTTTAAGCTGCTTATACAGAGTTTCACAATAATCCATGCCTTCCTTATATTTTGCGTTAACCACGACAATATTCACTTCATACGGCGCTATTGCCATGGGCCATATTATGCCGTTCTCGTCATTGTTCTGTTCTATAGAGGCGGCCACCACCCTTGAAACGCCTATTCCATAGCAGCCCATTACCATTTCCTTTGATTTTCCTGATTCATCAAGAAATGTGGCTTTCATGGATTTGGAATATTTATTACCCAGGAAGAACACATGCCCCATTTCTATGCCTTTCTGTTCGTTTAACACCCCGCCGCACTTGGGGCAGCTGTCCCCTTTTTTAGCGGCCGCAAAATCCGCAATAAAGTTTTCCTGATAATCCCTGCCGCGGTTAACCCCTGTGTAATGGTAGTCATTCTCATTTCCGCCGGTGACTGTATTCTTTAAATATGCAGCTGTTTCATCCACTGCCAGCCTAACTCCCTTTTCCCTTAAATTAATAGGCCCCGCAAACCCGACAGGCGCGCCGGTTTTTTCAAGTATTTCTTCAGGTGTGGCAAGGCGCAGCTCTGCCGCGCCAAGGGCATTTTTTAATTTAACTTCGTTAATTTCCCTGTCGCCCCTGATAACAGCTCCCGCCATTTTTTTACCGTCAACTATGTAAAGGATTGTCTTTGCTGTCTCTTCAGGCTTTTTCCCCAAAAATGCCGCAAGTTCTTCCACTGTCCTGATATTGGGGGTGTGGACTTTGGTAAGCGGTTCTTCAGAGGTATCTTTTGGCGCGTCTTTTTTGAAAGCCGCCTTTTCCATATTCGCCGCGTATTCACAATTTTCGCAGTAAATTATTGTGTCTTCACCTGTTTCAGCCAGTACCATAAATTCCGATGATAAATTGCCGCCTATGGCGCCGGAATCCGCTTCAACAGCGCGGAATTTAAAACCGATTCTCTTACAGATCTTAACGTAAGTTTCAAACATGTTTTTATAACTCTTCATCGCACCTTCTTCATCGCGGTCAAATGAATAAGCGTCCTTCATCAAAAATTCCCTTGAACGCATAACGCCAAAACGCGGCCTTATTTCATCGCGGAACTTTCCCTGTATCTGGTAAAGGTTTATCGGAAGCTGTTTGTAAGAGTTTACTTCCCTTCTTACAAGGTCGGTTATAACTTCTTCATGAGTGGGCCCAAGCGCGAATTCGTTATCGTGCCTGTCCTTTATTCTCATAAGTTCTTTCCCGTAAACATTCCAGCGGCCTGTCTCTTTCCACAGTTCGGCAGGGGACAACACAGGCAATAAAACTTCCTGCGCGCCCGCTTTGTTCATCTCTTCCCTTATTATATTTATTACTTTCTGGAGCGATTTGAACCCCAGCGGCATCCAGTCATATATGCCCGCCCCAAGTTTTTTTATCATGCAAGCGCGCAGCATGAATTTATGCGCGACTGTTTCCGCCTCTTTGGGCGTCTCGCGAAGAGTGTTTATCAGAGCATTACTGAATCTCATTTTATTACCTCCGAAAATATATATTTGCAATAAATATAATATAGAACTTAACACATAAAAAGCCGAAAAACTAATGATTTTTACTTTTTAGCCGATTTTTAATATACCCTTAAATTAATCATGGATTGAAACTCAGGAATACTGTCTAACCCAACAAATCACATTCAGGAATAAATATCTTTAAATCAAATATTTATGCTTACAAACAATCCCGAAGTATCCGGCTGTATAATTGGATATACACTTAAACCTGACTCTTTTGATATTGGTATTTGTCTTTCAAACATCATCATGGCTACAGAAACACTTGCAACAAATAATCCCAACCATCCCCTTATTTGTTGTTCGGTATTTTTTGTCACATAACCATTGATTATACCGTAATACGGATAAAGAATAATGCCTCCTAATCCTAAAGAAAATAAACCTGTTCCTAAACCAGACAAAGAATTATCATTTTTTCCCCCACTCAGAACTCCAATTCCAATACCGACAATGGCTGCGCTGTCACAGATTATTGCGTAAGTCAGATTTTTATCTGCACAAATTTCATAATTGAAATAGATAAGCGTTGCACCAAATACCCCCATCATTAAAGGCGAATCAATAATTGAACGCCTATAATAATATTCTTCTTTAGGTGTATTCTGTATATATGAACCATTATCGTCGGCTTTACTGATAGGGTTAGAAATTGTTTCGGCAATACAGAACTTAGAAATAATCAGTAGAATTGAAATTATAATTAATTTTTTCATTTCTCCCCCTGATAAACATTTAAAATATTTTAAACTCAGTCCGTTATTTCATTAAATCATTAAAAAATATTAACTTTTTAAAAGCGTAAATGTTTTTCGCGGATAGTTTACGGTTAAGATAAATTCCGAAAGAAAACTTTTCACCCCTAAAAGAGGGGTATGCAGGCCAGGCATAAAATCTATGAGTACGTTTGATATAATAAGCCCGTCTATTTTAATATTAACTGTATGAGAATAAGCGGTTGAAATACCGCTTCCCGTCCTGATAGTTTTCGGCTTTCCTTTTCTTAAATTGTGCCCAAGTATTTCTGCCAAATCCTGCGGCATTGCGCATTCATCAGCACCTGTATCAATAAGAGCAACAACAGAAATTGCCTTATTTGTATCCGGATTTTTTAATTCAATTTCCAGCCAGGGCCTTGGAATCTGGCCCTGTGCCAGCAGTCTAAAAGGTTTAGTTATGCTGAACATTTAATAAATATGCACCGTATTTTTTTCAGGAACATATATTAATAAAGGTTTTTCAACACCCGTCTTTACCGCTTTATCAAAAGCTATTTTCATACTGCTTCCGCTTGCAATAACCTTGGTGTCATTCATACTTTTTACAGCCACATATTTACCCTGATACTTTTTTTCTTTAATCATTACCTGATGCATTTTTTCTCCTTGAAAACGTCATTGTTACAGTAATTATAATCTTTATATTTTCTTTGTCAATCATTCTAACGTATAAAACCAGTCTGCAACTTGATAACATACTTTAGAATTATACTGCCATAGTTATTTTATAAACTTCATCAGTTCTTTATTAAACTCTTTTAAAAGGTCTTTTTTAGGGACGCGTTTTATAATTTTGCCTTTAACCGTTATAATCCCTATTTTTTTTCCCCCGGACACGCCTATATCCGCGTGCGCGGCTTCGCCGGGGCCGTTAACAGAGCATCCCATTACCGCCACTTTAAGGGGTTTTGGAATGTACATTGTCATTTTTTCCACGTCTTTGGCAAGTTTTATTACGTTAATTTCCGTCCTTGCGCATGTGGGGCACGATATTATTTCAACGCCGTATCTGCGTATACCAAGGTTGGAAAGCATTCTGTACGCGGCGTAAACTTCAAGCTCCGGCTCTGCCGTTAATGATACTCTCATTGTATCGCCAAGGCCTTCATATAAAAGTATGCCAAGCCCTTCAGCGGATTTTATCATGCCCGATATTTCCGTGCCCGCCTCTGTAATCCCTATATGCAGCGGGTAATCGCGCTCTTTGGAAAATAGTTTGTACGCTTCCACTGTGGTCATTACATCTGACGCTTTCAAAGATACAACAATACTGTTAAAATCATGTTTTTCAAAGGTTTCAATGTGTTCCATAAGGCTGGCTGTCATTGTATTGGCGTCAGCGTTATTACTTTTATTCTTAAGCGTGTATTTTACGTTTTTCTGAAGCGATCCCGAATTAACACCGATACGTATCGCGGTTTTATATTTTTTGGCGGCGTTTATAACAGCTATTACCTTTTCTTCACTTCCTATATTGCCCGGATTTATCCTTATCTTGTCCGCGCCGTTTTCCATTGCCTCTATGGCAAGTTTGTAATCAAAGTGGATGTCGGCTATAAGCGGAATATTTATTTTCCTTTTTATCTGTTTTAACGCCAGCGCGGATTCATGGTCAGGAACGGAACAGCGGACAAGTTCACACCCGGCTTTTTCAAGCCTTTTTATCTGTCCTATTGTACCCTTTATGTCTGTTGTTTTTGTGTTGGTCATGGACTGCACGCGCACAGGCGCGCCGCCGCCTGTTTTTAAACCGCCGATTATAACTGTTTTTGTTTTATGCATATCTTCCTCTTTATATCATTTTGAAAACAACTTCCAAAACTTACACACCATTAAAACATTTAAAAACTACACTTTGAAAAACAGCCTTACGATATCCTTATACGTGACAAACACAAGCAGGGCGATTAATAAAAACCAGCCAAGCTGCATTAAAGCTTCCTGTACCCTTAAAGATACCGGTTTTTTTGTTATGCCCTCAATTGTAAATATCAGCGCAAGGCCGCCGTCCAGCGGCAGTACAGGCAGAAAGTTCACAATAGCTAAATTAATATTTATAATAGCAAAAAGCATAAGCAGGTTTATTATCCCGGTTTTGGCCACTTTGTATGATATTTCCATGACACCGATAGGCCCTGCCACATCAGCCGCCATTTTTCTTGTTATCATCCTGTATATGGATTTGACAGTAAGCGAAGTCAGTTCCCATGTTTTATCAACAGCCTTGCCAAAAGCAATTATCGGATTGTACCTTTCTTTTATCGCATTATAGGCCGGAACTATTCCCGCAATATACTTAATTTCATTTTCATTTTTTTGTTCTTTCGGCGTAATTTTGAACCTCATAATGGCGCCGTTTCTTTCCGCTTCAATTATAGTGTCTTTACCTTTTGTGTTCTGCATTTGCGCTTTAAAATCTTCCCAGTATTCCGTCTTATTTCCGTTTACTGAAATAAGTTTATCGCCTTTTTTTAAGCCGGACGTTTCCGCGGGATAACCCTTTTCAAAACTGTCAATATACATTGTTTCCGCAAGCGGGCTTATGCCTATAAATGGCCTCTTTTCTTTTTCGTTAAGAATGGTTACGGATTCTTCTATCTTTGGAATTACTTTAACCGTTTCTTCCTTACCCGCACGCGTTAATTTAATTGTCATTTCTTTTTCGCCGGCTTCTTTTATGCCTTCTGATAAATCTTCCCAGTATTTTACTTTTTTACCGTTTATTTCTGTTACCAGGTCGCCTGTTTTAATACCCGCCGCAGCAGCAGGATACCCGTCTTTAATTTCTCCAACCTGCGGTTTTAAAACATCAGTGCCAGCCATTAAAACTACCCATATTAGAAATACGGCAAAAACATAGTTCATGAAAACCCCGGATACCGCAACAAGCAGTTTTTTTGGAACCGGCTGGTTTAAAAAAGCATTTTCATTTTCCGGATGCGCTTCTTCGGGGTGTTCCCCTTCAAGTTTTACAAATCCGCCAAGGAAAAAAAGCCAGGAAATCATGTATTCAGTGTCCCCTTTTTTAAAAGACACAATAGGCGGCCCCCAGCCGATGGAAAACTTTTCAACCTTTATTCCCTGTGCTTTTGCCGCCACAAAATGACCAAGTTCGTGTACAAGAACCGTTATGCCAAGGGCAACTACTATATACAATACTTCAACCATTTATAATCTCCTCTGCCGCCTGCCTTGAAAGCAGGTCAGTTTTTAATATCTGTTCCAGATTTGGATTTTTTATGTTTTTATGCAATAAAACCGTTTTTTCAACTATGTCAGTGATTCTGTCAAAGGTAATGCGTTTTTCCAGAAACGCGTGTACGGCTGTTTCGTTTGCTGCATTCATGCACGCCGGCATTGTACCGCCGGCTTTTCCGGCTTTTAACGCGATTGAAAAAGCCTTAAACTTTGTAAAATCCACCGGGTAAAATTCAAGCCTGCCCGCCTGCGCAAGATTTAACGGTTTTACAATACCCTGCCTTCTTTCCGGATATGTTAAGGCGTACATGATAGGAAGTTTCATGTCCGGATTTGAAAGCTGCGCCATTACAGAACCGTCTATGTATTCCACAAGCGAATGCACTATGGACTGCGGGTGTATCACCACTTCTATTTTTTCAAAAGGAATATCAAACAGGTAGTGCGCTTCAATCACTTCCAGCCCCTTGTTCATTAACGTGGAAGAATCAATGGTTATCTTTCTTCCCATCTTCCAGGTTGGATGTGCCAGCGCCTGTTCCACTGATATTTTTTTAAAGTTTTCAAACGGCGTATTTTTTAAAGGGCCTCCTGACGCGGTAATGATAAGCTTTTTTATGTATTCTTTTTTATTTCCCTGCATTGCCTGGAAAACAGCGTTATGCTCGCTGTCAACCGGAAGTATGGTGGCGCCGTATTTTTTTACCTCTTTTTTTATAAGTTCACCGGCTATTATCAGGGCTTCTTTGTTTGCAAGGGCGATTGTCTTGCCTTTTCTTATGGCGGATAAAAGGGGAACCATTCCCACGGCGCCGACAACAGATAATAAAATTACGTCAGCTTCTTGTAATACCGCAAGTTCAATAAGCCCTTCCATGCCGGATAAAACCTTAATACCTTTAAGTTTCTTTTTTAAAAATTCCGCGGCCTTTGTATCAAGCATGGCAATATATTTAGGCTTATATTTTTTTGCCTGTTTTAACATTTCCCGCGCGTTATCATTGGCTGACAGGGCAATTACTTTATAATCTGACAGCGGCCCGTCAAACAGTTCAAGCGCGGATTTTCCTATGGAGCCTGTGGAACCCAGAATTGCTATTTTTTTCAAAATTTATCCTTTTGTCTCCGTTACATCAGAAAAGTTTTTATGTAAAAATATAATACCGGGGCATTGAACATCATAGAGTCAATTTTATCAAGGGCCCCCCCGTGTTCAGGCAGTAAATCGGATGAATTTTTTACGCCCGCGTATCTTTTAATTACCGATTCCGCGATATCGCCTACCTGTCCGGTGAAAGATAATATAACAGCAAGTATCATAACGTGGTGTATCGCAATAAACCCTTTTGGCAGCACAGTTAAGGAAACAACTGCCGCCACAATTACATTTACTATGACTCCGCCTATGCACCCTTCAATTGTTTTGCCCGGCGACAGTTCAGGTATAAGTTTATGCTTTCCGATTGAAGACCCCACGAAATACGCTCCTCCGTCATAGGTAAGCGTTAAAAGTCCAAGAAGGAATACCCACCAGCTGCCTCCCGGTTCTATAAACCTTAACAAAATCCCAAACGAACCAAGAATTGTAATATAAAACACAGGCCCAAGAGTATTAAATACTCTGGGAAGGCCTTCAACATCTTTTTTTAAAACCACCATAAAGAACAGACCCATTATAAAAAGCGCGGAAGCAAAAAATACGTAGGACTTTTCCATCTGCATGGTAATTAAAGCAAGAACCACAAAAGAAATCGCAAGCCCTGTAAGCCTGAAATTTTTATCCCCTTTATTTTCAAGCATCACGTACAGTTCGTTTAACGCCATAGTAAGCGCGATAATGTTAAGCGCGACAAAAAAATAAGGATTCGGATAGAAAATAAGAAAAACAAATACCGGAAGAATAATAAGCGAGATTATAATTCTTTTAACCATTTGTAAGCCCTCCGAACCTTCTGTCGCGTTTTTGATATTCTTCAATAGCCGCGATAAGTTCTTTTTTTCTGAAATCCGGCCACAGAGTGCCGGTCACGTACAGTTCCGAATAAGCAAGCTGCCACAATAAGAAATTACTTATTCTCATCTCTCCGCTTGTCCTTATCATCAGGTCCGGGTCAGGTATGTTTTTTGTGTAAAGGTTTTCTTCTATCATTTTTTCGGTTATATCAGAAGGTTTAACTTCGCCTGTTTTAACCTTTTTTGCTATCTTAATAAAAGCCTTTTTAATCTCGTCACGGGAGCCGTAGTTTAAAGCCAATATCATAGTAAGGCCGGTATTTTTTAAGGATTCTTTTTCAAGCGCGTTTATCTTTTTTATTACAACAGAAGGCAGTTTTTTTCTGTCTCCGATTGATTTAAACCGTATATTATTTTTCATAATAGTTTTGCGTTCGCGCTTTAGATAAGAATCAAGCATTGACATTAAAAATTTCACTTCAGGTTTTGGGCGCTTCCAGTTTTCTGTGGAAAAAGCGTAGAAGGTAAGGTATTTTATCCCTATTTGCGCGCACGTCTCCGTAATCACCCTTACGGATTCCGCTCCCTCTTTGTGCCCCATTATTCTGGGCAGTCCCCTTTTTTTTGCCCATCTTCCATTGCCGTCCATAATAACGGCAATGTGAACCGGCAGGCGGTTTTTATCCACAATATTTATCCTTAAATCTTCATTAATTCTTCTTCTTTTTGTTTGGCTATGTGGTCAATATCCGCTATGGCTTTATCGGTTATCTTCTGAATTTTGCCTTCCGCGTTTTTTAATTCGTCTTCTGACACTTCTTTATTTTTTTCTTTTTCTTTTGCTTTTTCATTCGCGTCACGGCGTATGTTTCTTACGTCCACCTTTGTCTCTTCGGCCATTTTTTTTACTTTTTTTACCATGTCTTTCCTTGTTTCTTCGGTTAATTCAGGAAATCTTACTTTAAGCGAATCGCCGGTATTTGTGACAGAAACTCCCAGGTTGGATGCCAATATAGCTTTTTCTATTTCTGACAAAGCCCCTTTGTCCCAGGGCTTAATATCTATTGTCTTGGCTTCTATGACAGCCATACTTGCAACCTGATTTATCGGCATTTCATTTCCATAATAGGGAACCTTTATTCCGTCAAGCACGGAAGTACTTGCCCTGCCCGTCCTTAATGACCCAAGTTCCTTGATAAAATGTTCCGTGGTTTTTTTCATTTTGCTTTCGCATTCCGCGAATATCTGGTTCATATTGCCCTCCTTAGCTAATGGTTGTGCCTATGTTTTTCTTCTGCACAACTTTCTTTACGTTCCCCTTTTCCTTCATGTTAAATATAACCAGCGGTATATTATTTTCCATGCAAAGCGATATCGCCGTAGAATCTATTACTTTTAAATTCTTGCTTAACACATCCATATATTTTAAAGCTGTATAACGTTTGGCATTTTTATCAGTCATTGGGTCGCCGCTGTAAACGCCGGAAACCTTTGTGGCTTTTAAAAAAACTTCCGCGCCTATTTCAATTCCCCTTAAAGCCGCGGCGGTATCGGTTGTAAAATAGGGGTTTCCTGTGCCGCCCGCGAAAATAACCACCCGCCCTTTTTCAAGGTGCCTCATAGCCCTTCTTCTGATATAGGGTTCCGCTATCTGTTTCATTTCAATTGCCGTTAAAACCCTTGTCTGAACGCCCATGTGCTCTAAAATATCCTGCACAGCCATAGCGTTTATGATTGTGGCAAGCATCCCCATGTAATCGCCTACCACCCTGTCTATCTTTATCTTTCCCCTGCCGCCCCGGAAAATGTTTCCGCCGCCTATTACCACGCCTATCTGAACTCCCATTTTCTGAACTTCTTTTATCTCTGAAGCAATCCTGTGAATTGTTTCATAGTCAATTCCGCTGCTTTTGTCCCCGGCTAAAGCTTCGCCGCTTATTTTCAGCATTATGCGTTTGTAGTTTTTCCCGCCGGATTTTGCCTTTTTAGCCATCAGAGTCTCCGCCTTTTTTCAGGATACAGGTATAATTGCATTAAATTAAGCCCTTAAAATACTATCCCCTCCCCAGGTTAGTGAGGAGGGGAATTGTTAATTATTATAAAACATCCGCCTTTAAATCACAATGAAATATTAAGGTTTTGGCTGTGTTAAACATTTTCTCCAAGTACAAACCTGGCGAACCTTTTAACAGAGATATTTTCGCCGATTTTACCTATTTTTTCCTTAACAAGCGTATCAACATTTTTGGTGTCGTCTTTCACAAAAAGCTGTTCCAGCAGGCATACTTCGCTGAAATATTTGTCCAGTTTTCCAAGCACAATCTTTTCAATGATATTAGCCGGCTTTTTTGTTTCCGCCATCTGTGCCGTATATATTTCTTTTTCTTTCTCAATGACTTCAAGAGGCACTTCTTCACGCCTTACATAAAGCGGATTCATTGCCGCTATCTGCATTGCTATATCTTTGCACAGGTCCTTGAAATCTTCTGTCCTTGCCACAAAATCTGTTTCGCAGTTCACTTCAAGCAGCACACCCACTTTTCCTTCGCCGTGGATGTAGCTGAATATCAGCCCCTGATTAGCTGATTTTCCCGCCCTTTTACCGGCAGACGCAATTCCTTTTTCACGCAGCCACTCGCCTGCTTTTTCAATATCGCCTTCGCATTCCATAAGAGCCTTGCGGCAGTCGCCGATGCCGGCGCCTGTTTTTTCCCTTAATTCTTTTACCAGTTCAGTTGTCACTTCTGCCATTTTATATCACCTTTTTTTATAGTTTGGATACTACTTTGCGCCTTCCGGCTTATCTTTAAATACTTCAGCGTAATTCGTGTTATCAGCCGCAGCAGCAGCAACTTCCGCCGCGTTTTCCATTCCTTCAACAGACTGTTCTTTTGTTTTTTCTGATTCTTCCTTCTGCATTGCCACTTCTTTTTCTTTTTCCATAGCCACTTTTTCTTCAATAATGGTATCAGCCATAATCTTACACATAAGCCTTACAGCCCTTATAGCGTCGTCATTACCGGGGATTATTTTGTCTATTCCGTCAGGGTCGCAGTTTGTGTCAACAACAGCCACTACCGGAACTCCAAGCCTGTTGCCTTCGCGTACGGCATTTTCTTCCCTTTTTACGTCTATGATGAAAAGCGCTCCGGGAAGTTCGTTCATATCCTTTAAGCCGCCAAGGTTATTCTGCAGCTTTTTCATTTCTTTAATCATGTTCATTTTTTCTTTTACCGGATAGCGGTTGATGTAACCGGTTGCTTCCATATCTTCAAGCTGTTTTAAACGGGCCACCCTGGTTTTGATTGTGGTAAAGTTGGTAAGAATTCCGCCAAGCCAGCGTGACGCAATGTAAGGCATTCCGCAGCGTATGGCTTCTTCTTTGATGGCGTCTTTGGCCTGTTTTTTGGTGCCGACAAATATAACTTTTTCGCCGTTCCTGACGATGGTCCTTAAGTACTGTGAAGCTTCCTTGGTGTACTTTAAGGTCTTCTGAAGGTCAATGATGTAAATCCCGTTCCTTGCGGCAAAGATATAAGGTTTCATCTTTGGGTTCCATCTTTTGGTCTGGTGTCCGAAATGGACGCCTGATTCAAGCAGGGCTTTCATGGTAATCTGTGGCATAGTATTCCTCCGTACCGGTTTTTTCGCCTCTGTTTTCATCATCTCCCGCGGCACCCTTATGATAAAGGGACCAGCCGCAAAATCCGAAAACATGCGTTTTTTAAAAGTCTGCAAATGATATCAGATTTTACCCTATAAGACAAGTATTTTTTATGAATTCAGGTAAAAATTCAGGCAAGGACGGCGGTGTTAAGAATTTTTACCTCTTTGACGTATTCTTTCATTATTTTAGCGAACTCGT
>JAFGWA010000038.1 GCA_016937715.1 Candidatus Goldiibacteriota bacterium | reverse complement strand
TTACCTCCGCGGTATGTTCACCCGCCGGAATGTCATCCGTAAGATTTATCTCTTTTATGCATCTGAATGACGCGGAGTATATTTTCAGGTTAATTTCATCCGCTTTTTTGGTTATAGTAAACCGTATTCTTAAATTGCCTTTGTCGGGATTATACGGATGAGGGTAAACAAAGATATTTTTTATCTCCATCTTATCCGCTTCTGTCGGAAGAGGTGTTGGCGTAAAGGTAGGGGTATTCGGAATAACAGTTACCGTGTAAGTATACGTATAAGTCATGGTATATGTTGCCGTGGGCAGTACAGGTGTGTTTGTCCGCGTGGGAGTGTTGGTTTGTGTCAAGGTATTTGTATATGTACTTACGGGAATTGTTACAGTGTACGTGTTTGTATTTGTGGGTGTATATGTCTGCGTTTCAGTATATGTGTTAGTGGAACCCGTGGGCGGCGTATTTGTCACCGTGCTTGTATGCGTCTGAGTATTTGTATCTGTTTCGGTATGCGTATAAGTCGGTGTAAATGTATTTTCTGCCGTATTTGTGGCTGTTAAAGTATTGGTTTCTGCCTCCGGTGTTTGCGTCGATGTGGCAATCTGCACCGCGGGGCAGCTGCCGCAGCCATAAAGCTGAACTTCATCTATCCAAAAATCAACTGATGCGGGCGCGCCTAAAGCCCCGTTAAAATTAGTCTGCCACTGTATTTCTTTTGCGTGCGCAAGAACCACAGCCAAATCCGCTGCCGTGCCCCATCCTGCCTGCGCAAACATGGTAAAAGGTATGGTGAGCTGCGTCCAGGAAGCGGGCGCGGTAAATACATATTTATAATCATCATATCCCGTAAGCGAGGCGCCGGTGTTATCAGTATATGACACTTTGACAAAATAAGATTTCCCGTCGCCTTTTGTATAAAACTTTATTCCCGTACATGAACTTATATCTGTTTCAGTAAATGCCGGCGAGCCGGCTGACGCGTTAAGCTGTGAACCCAGCCCTATGCATGGATAAATATTCTCAGCGGCAACAATTGCGCCTACCGTGCCTGTCATTCTCATTGCATAAGCGGTTGCGTTTACGCCGCCCAAAGACGGCACGCAGGCAGCTCCGGGCCATACTTTCGTTTCAAGCGGAAGAGATGGGTCTCCCGATGAATACGTATACCAAAAACCGCCGTAACCATTGCCATTGTCACCGTCGTCAAGATTATCAAAATCACACGCAAAAAGAGTCGCGGTGGCTGTTGCCGTATAAGTCGCGGTATAGGTATTTGTTGCCGTAGAGCCGGCAGGAATTGTGTTTGTCGGCGTCGGGGTTCCGCAAGAACCCGAATAACTTACAGCAGCATTGTCCCTGGTAAGCAGGTAATGCATAACAACATCAGACGGTGCAAACCACATATTATCCGCGCCGCCGGCGCCGTATGTATTATAAATATAGTTTATGTGCGCCTCCAAAATAGCTTCATTTGTATCATACGTACTTGGCGGCGTTGTGCTGCCCGGAGCAACCGCATGCGTAAAAACTATCAGCCATCTTGCCCTTGAATCAGCAGCAGCACTGTCCGCGGCGGAATTGGCCAGCGAGGCAGAACTTAAGGAACCCGCGGCCATAAAACCATAGCGGTGAAGCAAAAACGGCTGGGAAGGCGTTACATCCGCGTAATTTATCCCGTCATAAACTTCGGCTGACAAGAATAACCCCGAATCCCTTATACAGGTCCAGGCAGTGGTGTCAACATAAGGATAAACAAAATGCGTGCACTTATAATCCGGCCATCTTGCTTCAATCAGTTCGTTCACAGGCACTGTTTCCGTTCCGATATTTGAACACGTTGCCGCGGCATGAGTGGCATTATGGTTAAAAAAGCTCCAGCCGTCAGCGCGCAGAGCGTCAGCGTGCTGCCAGCTCATTGGCCAGTATTCTGCTGTTTCCTGCATCTGTGCTGTATTAAGAGCGGCCGCAGCCTTATACCCGTAAGAATCAAAAAGCGGCATGACAACAGAATAACAGGTGGGCATACCATCATCAAAAGTAAATGAGTACGCCCATTTTTTATCATTTAAAAGAGTTGTTTTGGTAACCGCAAGGGTTGCACCGCCTGTGTATCCGGTTCTTGTTATCCGGACATCAGAACCTGTTGTGGTAAACATCACTTCACCTGTGCCCGCGTCATAACTTGAAACAACAGGCGAGCCGTCAACACTGACATTTACCGCGGAACAATTTCCAACATGTATCTTTAAGGTCAAATCCTTAAAAATCGCCATCGGAGGCACAAGTGAACGGTCTATGTAAAAAAGCAGACAGTCCGAACCGCCGCTGCCGGGTGTATTTGTGGGTGTTGCCGTAGCACCCGCAGGAATTGTGTTTGTCGGCGTTAAGGTCGCGGATGCTCCGCCAAGCACAAGATGATTGACGCCTGTTATTGTTTTATTAAGTGTTACATACAATTTTTTATCTGCCGTATCAACTGACGTGAACATATCAATGCCCTCGGCAAGCACCGAACTGTTTAAAGTAATCTGCGGCGCGAAAGCGGCATTGTAATTATCAAATAGAAACGTTTGATTTTTAAGGCTCTTCGCTCCAAGGTTTAAGGATATGTCAGCCGTGTCAGACGCGCATACGACTTCCCATGCATTATAAATATGATTAAAACCGGCAGGTTTAAATGTAAACCCTCCTGCATCATAAAGGTTCATGTGTCCTGTGGTTACAACAGTTCCGACAGAGGCGGTAAGAGGGTTTATAAGTTCATGAATGTCAGCCTGTTCTGCCGCAAGAGCGCGCACTTTATCTTCAGTTTTCTTTCCCATATGTATAAGAAGGGTAAAACCAATAGTCGGATACGCAGTCCAATTTTTTCTCCATGTCCAGTCAGGAAAAGTTGATTTTGTGGTGGAACCTGATTCCGCGGCAGTTTCTCCGCCTGCCGCGCCATAAGGAAGCCCCCATGTCATTTTGTCGCCATACCATCCCTGAAAACCATTTGATTGATAATTAACAGCCCAGTTAGGAGGCATGCTTGCGCTTGTAGAACCAATATTGACCGGGCCTGATAAATAACCGCCTGCTGCCGCCTGCTGGGTTAAATCCAAAGTTGATACATAACCCGCTTCTCTGTCAGGAGTATTTTTCCACTGCAGAGTATACGGGATATTTCTTCCGGGTGTGTTATAAGTATACCCTGTTGAAAATGGCGAAGAACCGTTTGTTTTAAATATGTAACTTGTACCCGTATTATTTGACGCGCAGAACTCTATTCCGTCAATTGATTCAGAAAGCGTATTAGCCGCTCCCGTGCCTGTCCAGTTCACTTCGCAGTATGGCGAGCGTATGTCATTACCGTAAGTTCCAAAAGGTTTGGAAGAAAAATCATATGCAATTGAATCCACTATATAATCATTTCCTGTCCTTATCATATAAACCCATTTAACTTTCCATGCGCCAAGCGCTGTGTTTCCATTATCCCCGTACATATCCATTTCCGTTTGATATATAACGTGGTTTTCTCCCTGAAAAAGAATTGTTGTTGTGCCGTTGAAACCGTCCTGTTTGGAATTAGCCCATCCCCTGCCCGCATGGCCTGTTGGCTGATGATTGACCATAAAACCAAGCCCCGACAAATCGCCGGCCGGATTGCTTTCATTTATATTAACCGTTGACGCGCCGTCCATATAAGTTAACCGGGAAAAATACCCGCCCGTATACCCGTTAGGATTGCCGTCTATTTTCACAATACTTCCGGTCCTTAAAAGCCCCGAAGAATCTGTCCAGGATATTTCATCGCAGGTATTTGTGTTTACCACAACGCCTGTGTTAACCGTTACAGGCGCCGCCATTGCCGCCAAAGGAATAAGAACCAAAACAAGAAAAGCTGCCGTTTTTTTCATTATGTCCTTCATAGAGCACCTCCTTGAGTTTTCTGAAACGTTTCAGATACTTTAAACATTAAATCTGAAACGTTTCAGTACAATATAAATATACAAAATAAAAGTTAATTTGTCAAGTTTTTAAGTTTTTCTTATGATCAGTTTCGGTTTAAAAAAAAGCGTTTCAGATTCAAAACCCTCATCTGCCGCGGCTTGTTCCGCCAGTTCAAAAGCTTTCATCCCCATGCCAACAAGCGGCTGTTCAATAGTGGAAAGATTAAGCGCGTCTGCCACATCAAAATTATCAGTCCCCACAAGCATTAACGTTTCAGGCATCGTTATATTATTTACCGCGCAGTATCTGTATATGCCCTGCGCTACATAGTCCCCGCTTGCGCAGTATATCGCGTCTGTTCCGTTTTTGACAAGCACTTCTGCCGCGGCAAATCCCACTTTACGCAGATCTTCAGGAAGATAGTCAGGTTTTTCATAAGCCATTTCATTTTTAAACTTCATTCCTTTTTCCTTAAGGGCCGCTTTAAATCCACGCAGCCGTTCCGACTGTGAAAAAGCAAATTTTGTATTGCCAAGCATAATGGCGGGTTTCTTACTGCCTTTTTTGATGAAGTACCGCGCCGCAATCCTGCCGCATTCATAATTATCAACATTCAAAGTGAAAGCTTTTTTTGTGGTTCCGCTGTCAACAAGCACAAGGGGTATTTTTGCTTTCTTAAATTCTTCCACAATTTCATTTTCAAGCATAACCCCGATAACTATAACAGCATCCGCTGTCTGCTCATAAAGTATTTTCCGAAGCTCTTTATGTACTTCACCCCAGTCGTATTTAGCCGTATAAAGAATAAGGTCATATTTGCTCTTAACCATCTGAAGTTCCATCCCGCGCACTATGTGCATTTCATAAAGGGAAAAAAGCCCCGGCGTCACCACGGCAATATTATTTGTTTTACCATTAACCAGATTACGGGCAGAACGGTTGGGGTGATATCCCATTTCCTGTATTTTCTTTTTTACTTTTTCCTTCATCTTTTGGCTGATGGTTTTATCATCACTTAAGGCCATGGACACGGTGGAAAAAGCAACGCCAAGTTCTTTGGCTACATCTTTTAAAGTGACTCGTTTCATCGATTCTCCATAATAGTATTATAAGAGGATGATAACATATCCAAAGTTTTTTAACAATTACAGGAAAGCCATGATTAGTATATCAGAAGAAAAACATTTTATTTCATTATTATCAGTTTATCAGCCTTTGACCTTGCTGTGCCGTCTGTCAGAATAAAATAGTATGTTCCGTTAGCAAAAGCGTTAACCTTTACGGGCCTTACCTCCGCGGTATGTTCACCCGCCGGAATGTCATCCGTAAGATTTATCTCTTTTATGCAT
>JAFGWA010000037.1 GCA_016937715.1 Candidatus Goldiibacteriota bacterium | reverse complement strand
TGAGTTTACGATTAAGATGCAGCAAGAAACTGAAAAACAAGCACTTGGACTCCAGTTATGAGTGGTCCAGAAAAAGGGGTATGGTCATAAACACTTCATTTATATGGTATTGGTTAATCGTCTATGAATTAAACTCTTTATTTATGAGATATGGGATAATAGTTTATGGGATAACTACTTTACGTCCCTCCGTGCATCCGTCCCTCTGTCCCTCTGCCCTTATATTTCCGCTATCGCCTCTATTTCAATGTTAGCGCCTTTAGGAAGAGCGGCCACCTGGACAGTGCTTCTGGCAGGAAGGTCTTTTCCGAATTTTTCTTCCATTACTTCATTAACAAATTTAAAGTCAGCAAGATTGGTCATAAAAATTGTCATTTTTAAGACTTTATCAATTGAACTTCCTGCCTCTTTTAAAACAGCTTCCATATTTTCGAAAATAAGCCTTGTCTCTTTATGAATACCCTCTGTGGAAAGATGCCCGGTTTGTGTAACAATAGGAAGCTGTCCGGAAAGAAATAACAGATTGCCGCACTTTACCGCCTGCGAATACGCGCCTATCGGTTTTGGGGCATTGTCCGTAAAAATAATTTCTTTTGCCATAATTTCCTCCCTTTATTCATTTTTTTAATTATAGCATAAAAATTATACCTGTCAGTTTTTACGCGGTAATAATTACCTTTGCCTTTTCATATACTTCAACCGCTTCCGGAATTTCCGGCTTATAGTCCGCGAATTTTACAAGGTCGCACTCCTGCAGCAGTTCTTTTATTGACTGCGCTTCTTTTTTAGCGGCGCCGGCATTTTCCAGTTTTTTTATAATTTCCTGCGTGGTAAGTTCATTAAAGGAGACATTATACTTACCCGAAAGAAATAACCTTATTACCTCATAAGCTTCAAAGTAGAATAATTTTGGTTCAGTTTTAATAAAATCCGCGGCCGCGTCAAGCCTGTTTAGCGCGTCTTTCCTGAAATCCGTTATCTGCTGTTTTACCGGCTTTGGCTGTTTTTTGCCCTTTAACTTTTTAATTATAAAATAGGCAGCGGTTATAAGAATGGCAAGAAGTATCAGGTACGGCAGATATCTTTCAGGCCTGAAATCAAGGCTTACCCTGATTTCTTTAATCTGGCTGTTAATTACCGCTGTGGGTATGGCCGCCGGAATTGAAGCCGTAGGCTTTATCTGCTGCTGCCTGTTACCGCCCGACACGGTAATAACCACGGGTTTCGTTTCAATTGTTTCATACGCCTTTGTATCCGGATTCATAAAAGTAACTTTGGAAGGCTTAATTGTAACCTGCCCGCTTTTTACCGCGACAAGGACAAACTGCATTGATGTGGAAATTGAAGTCTGCCCGTTTATTATGTTAATTCTGCTGGATGACTGGCTGCCGGACATCCTGAAACCTTCAAAATCAGGCGGCGTTATTCTTGGGCTTTGCGAAGCGTCGCCTGTACGGCTGACCGAGACTGTGTATATGATGGAATCGCCCAGTACAGCTGTCTTTTTATCCGTATCAGCCACAGCTTCCACGGCAATGGCACCATATGCAAAAGCGGCCATAACAGAAATTAATAACAGGACCAATAAATATTTTTTCTTCACTTTACCCTCCAAATATTTAACTGAATTTATCTATAAGCATGGAAATAAGCGGCCTGGTTATCTTAATCGCTTTTTCCGGGCACATTTCATGACAGCAGTAGCATCTGATGCATTTATGATAATCGCATATCACGCCTTTCTCTTTACTTTCATATTTTAACGCATTTACGGGGCAGTGTGTTACGCAAATTTTGCATCCCGTGCACAATTTGACGCGAAATACGGGTTTAGGGGTTCCATGTTCCCTTATGAAATTTATAAGCCCGCGGAAAGCCGAACCCTTTGGCTCTCCGGGAGGAGCCTTTATTTTATGAAAAACCTCATTAATTTGATTGCCTTTGATTTCAAATTCAATATCCTTGCCGTTATTAACCGACTCTTTATATACATAATTAGTGTATATCTTATAGGGGTCAACCCCGGCCGTTTTTGCAACAGCCGTGTCCAGAGCAAAGCCGTCGGCAGACATGGCTACAAGCCCCATATTAAACGGCTTGCCGTCAGCGCCGGGCCCATTGCCTTCCATGGCAAGAATGCCGTCAAGGATATTTAACACCGGAAGTTTTGCCCTGTGAAGGTCCACAAGCATTTTCGCAAAAAGAAATTTGTCTTTTTCCGCCTTCGCGTGGTATTCCACTTTTTTTATGCCTGATATAAGGCCAAAAGTATTTTTAACGCACATGGACATGTACATAAGCATATGGGTCTTTAACTTAGGCAGGTTTATTATTTTATCCGCTTTCATAACCCTTGAATCAATCATAAAATTCCCGTATAAAAGCTGATTTTTCACATCCGCGCGCGTGTCAGGCTTGAACTCTATAATTTCAGCGCCTTCTTCGTCGCACACTTTTTTCATTCCATTTTTCGCGCAGGCTCCTATAAAGCTGCCATAACCGGGGCTGTCCCCCACTATTATCCTGCCGGCAAGCGGCTTTATAACCCTTATTACGGCGCGCAAAAATTCAGGGTGCGTAGTTATGGCTGTTTCCGGCGCTGCCGCGGCAAGGCAGTTGGGTTTTAAAAGGACAGTATCCCCTTTTACTATAAATTTTTCAATTCCGCCAAGCTCTTTGAAACCCTCTTGTATTACCGCTGTCAGCTTTGACAGTTCGTAATCTTCACATTTTTTCAGATATACAATAGGCGGCATAAATCCTCCGTTTAATTAATCCATTGAAGTAAAATATCATGAAGTTGAGGATTTGTAAATTGATAAAGACGTAAAGCCGGAAGGACGGAGGGACAGATGCACGGAGGGACGGAAGTAAGAACAAGCAGAAGCGAAATCTAAACAACGCGCCCTGAAAGGACGCGGCTACCAGGGCATACACCCAAGCCCGGTAAGGCCGAGGGACGGAGGGACAGATGCACGGAGGGACGGAAGTAGGAACAAGCAGAAGCGAAATCTAAACAACGCGCCCTGAAAGGACGCGGCTACCAGGGCATATACCCAAGCCCGGTAAGGCCGAGGGACGGAAGTAAAGGCAAAGATAAAACAAATATTGAAAATTCGAAATTGGAAAACTGGAAAGACAAAAGCAAAACAGGGGTTGGGTGTGTTTTTTCAGTGCGTGCCGCTTTAACCTACTGTGTACGCGGCAGGGGCTATTTAATGCAGCGGCGGCAAATTTGGATGTGCCTCGGGTTTACGGCTGCCAATGACGTTAACACACCGGCGATTTCAAGTTTATTTGGATACAAGAACACCAATTTGCGGCGCGTACTGAAAAAATACACCCAAGCCCTGTAAGGCAGAGGGACGGAGGGACAGATGCACGGATGGACGGAAGTAAGAACAAGCAGAAGCAAAATCTAAACAACGCGCCCTGAAAGGACGCGGCTACCACTACATATACCCAAGCCCTGTAAGGCAGAGGGACGGAGGGACAGATGCACGGAGGGACGGAAGTAAGAACAAACAGAAGCGAAATCTAAACAACGCGCCCTGAAAGGACGCGGCTACCACTACATATACCCAAGCCCTGTAAGGCAGAGGGACAGATGCACGGAGGGACGGAAGTAAGAACAAGCAGAAACAAAATCTAAACAACGCGCCCTGAAAGGACGCGGCTACCAGGGCAAAAAATCTAAAAACAAAGTATTTACTGTTTATTCTCAGTGGAACCTTGGTTCGGCGTGGTTGTCTATCTGGTCTTTTATCCCGTCAAGAATTTCATTTAATTCCCGCAGGTTTTCTTTGTCGCTTTTGCCGGCTACGGTAATGTGCATTCTGGTCCAGTAATCAGCGGCATACACCGCGGCTTTTTTGAATTCTATATCATTATTATAATACTCGTGCGTGGGAAATTCTTCCGGCCCGCCAAACTGAAGGCCTATTTCATACCCCTTTTCCACCGCTTCATTTACGCTTTTTTTAATGGCATTCGTGAATTTCTTCGGCTCGCTGACATTTAAAATCACTTCTTTCTCGGCGTTCATATTTAACACCTCCTGCCTTATTTACTCCCCATATAAATCATAACCGTAAAAAGGGCGTAAAGCAAGAACTGTACTTTCAGGATTCCTGAAAAGCGTCTTTTATAATCTCTATTTTTTCGCTGCCGCTGCCGTCGGGAAAAACCCCTGCCACATCAAAACGCACATAATTTTTATGAAAATTTTTTTCTAAGATGTACTGTTTTGCCCCCATTATTATCTTTTTCTGCTTTTTTCTGTCAACCGCCCCGAACGGGCTTAACCCGGTGGATTTTTTGCGGGCTTTTACCTCCACAAAAACAAGTATTTCACCTTTTCTCGCGATAATATCAAGTTCCGCGCCTTTAGCGTAATAATTCACGTCCAGTATTTCGTAACCTTCCTGCTTCATTTTTTCCGCGGTTTTCTGCTCGTAATAGTTTCCCTGCCGCCTTAAATTTACCCCGTCCATATGCACATTCCCCCTATGTGTTTATCTATTACTTATGTTTTGCCGCGATTGCCGCTACAGGTTTATAGCTTAACCTGTGTATCGCGCATACCCCCAGTTTATTTAAAGCCTCCGCGTGTTCTTTTGTCCCGTATCCTTTATGCTTTGCAAATCCATAACCGGGATACAGCCTGTCAAAATTTCTCATAACCCTGTCCCTGTAAACCTTTGCAAGTATTGAAGCGGCGGCCACTGACAGGCTTTTGGCGTCCCCGTCCACCACGGTTATGACATTATACCCCGGAAGGTCAGGCGCTTTATTTCCGTCAACAATCACCACATCAGGCTTTTTTGAAAGTTTCTCCACACAGCTTTTCATTCCGCTTAAAGTTATTGAAAGAATGTCAGAACGGTCAATAAGCTTTGAGGATATTTCCGATATGGAATACGTGTAGCATGCGTTAATGACAACCTGAAAAAGTTCTTCCCTTTTTTTCTCTGTTAATTTTTTGGAATCATTTACCGCGGATAATGTATCAATCCTGTCCGGGTCTATTACCGCGGCAGCCACCACCACCGGGCCCGCCCACGGGCCCCGTCCCGCTTCATCCACGCCGCATATCATGCCTTTATACTGCCTGTCAAATTCCGCCAGTTTTGGCAATTATTTCTCCTTATTATAATTCAGGTTGGGATTTATACGGTAATTTAAATTACTCTCCGCTGTATACGGGAAATTAATACCCTTAAATCTTCAGTGTTTTTTCTTTCCCGGGTCCGGGTCCATTTCAGAATAGACCCGCAGGTTTTCAACAGGCGCCGGAGCGTCGTCCTGAATCTCTTCAAAATCATCGTACAAATACATCTCTTCTTTTATGCCGTCAATTTCAAGTTTTTCCAGAACCGCTTCTTCAATAAATTTGCCCGGTTCTATGCCGTGCTCTTTGCAGTACTCTTTAAGTATGGCTATTATCCTGTCGTCAATCCTTATTGTCTTATCAGACGGCTGTTTCTTTTTTTTAACCGCCATTACTTTATTTCCTTTCTGCTTTTTTTGCCAAACACTTCTTTTTCACCCCAGAGTTTTTCAAGTGAATAATACAGCCTTGTGTCATTGTCAAAAATATGGACAAGCACATCGCCCGTATCCACCAGCATCCAGTTGGAATCGCCGCCTTTTTCCTTGTGCACAATAACGCCGCCGGCTTTCTGAACTTCATCTTCAGCGCTTTTAAAAAGCGCGGAAAGGTGCGTCTTGGAAGTGCCTGTGGCAATTATGAAGTAATCCCAGAACGGCGAAACTTCGCTTACGTCAAACACCCTTATGTCCATTGCTTTCTTGTCATCAAGCCCTTTAATGGCCGCGTCCACATTTACCGAACCGAATTTATTCATTTTTGCGCTCCAAATTTGAACAGCAGTATTCCCATCTGATCTTCCTGAGAAGACCCCGAGGGCAGCGGTTCAAATGATAGTTTTCTTGCCTGAGATACCGCCTGCCTGTCAAGGTCAGGATAACCGGATGTTCTTACAAGCCTTACGCTTCTGATTACGCCGGAAGGCATGACAATTAATTCCACAGCAAGTTCTGATTCTTCCGGAAGGTTTGCCGGAAAACGCCAGTCTATCTTCGCGTATTTTCTTGCTGACAGGGCGCCGGTTACTTCCGGATCGCCGCCCGCCACAGTTTCACCTTCATAAGCTTCTTCTTCGCGCCCTTCTGACGCTTCCGAAACATCTGCCGAAGCAGTCCTTAATTTTTCCCTGGAAATTCCCATATCAAGCTCTGATTTTTCGCGCTCTATTTTCTTAAGCAGTTCTTTTACATCGGGCTGTTTTTCCGCCGGCTTTGCCTGCTGCTGCGGCTTTTTTACAGGCTGCGGCTTTGCTGTTTCCGCGATTTTTTCCTGTTTCTCCGCCGCGCCAACCGCCGCTTTTTCTTCCATGCCCCTTATGCCGGCGTCTTTACCCAGGTCAATAAGCGTGACATCGGTGATAAGGGCCACTCTTTTTGCCGGCTGCTGAACCATTATCATGGTCATTATAATAATGACCACCGCGTGCAGCAGCATGGATATTCCCGCTGAAATCAGTTCGGTGCGTTCGTAGTTCATTGAACTTCCTGTGTTTTGTTATCATCAGGTATGGTGGAAACCGCAAGTTTATCGGCCCCCGCTTCCCTTGCCGCGCCCATAGCGGAAACTACGGCGCCGTGCCTGGCCGATTTATCGCCTTCAATTATTACGCGCGTATTTCCGGTTTCCTGTATCATTTTTTTAAGCTGCAAAACAAGGTCGCTTTCATTTGCGGCCCTGTTGCCGTTAAGAAAAAATTCTCCCGCGGCCGACACTCCGATTATAATATTCTTGTCAGGAAGCTCGTCCGTGGTTGCGTTGGCGGAAGGAAGGTTAATTTTTATGCTGCCCTGCATGATAAAAGGCGTCGTGACCATAAAAATAATTAAAAGCACCATCATAACGTCCACAAGCGGCACAACATTTATCTCTGAATTAAGCGTTTCCCTTTCCTTTTTTTTCAGCATAGCGCGGCCTTAATCCACAATGTCCGCAAGTTCAGACGCGGCGTTTATGGTTTCGGTTTCTGTATTATCAATTGCGCGTACAAATAAGTTGTACCCCACAACAGCCGGGATAGCCACAAAAATACCCATAGCCGTGGCCACAAGCGCTTCCGCGATGCCGTTAGCCACAACCGAAGGCCCGCCGCCCTGAGCAAGCGCCAGGTCCCTAAACGCCTTTATTATTCCAAGTATGGTTCCAAAGAGGCCCACAAAAGGCGAAACACTTCCCACCGTGGCAAGGACGCCAAGAAACTTCTGCATTCTTGACGCTTCATAATTAAGCGTCCTCTGCATGGCGGCTTCCATTTTTTCCCTGCCTTCGCCGGATGCTTCCAAACCTGCGCGAATCACCGCGCTTAAAGGGCCCGGCGTTGTCTGACACAGTGTAAGCACTCCCTGTTTATCCTTTTTGGCCAGCATCTTTCTTACCCTGTCCATAAAATCCTTTGCGTTCACTTTAACCCTTGAAAAGCATATTGCCCTGTCAATTATTATCCACCAGGACAGCACAGACACGCCAAGTAGAAAAAATACGGCAGCCCCGCCTTTAATAAAAAGCTGCCAGAACGATGTATCTCCAAACATTGGTTCCTCCTGAAAATATGTTTTTTTTGTTATTTTAAAAATTTATTTCCGCGCCAAGGCCAAGATTTATCCCCGGTTCTTTATAATAATACAATACATACTGAGAGTTATTCAACAGGTTATTTGCGTATCCAAACACCTTTATATTATCCGCTATTTTTTTGGAAAGCGATAAATCAAGCCCCAGGAAAGCCGGATTTTTAAAACCGTTTTTTCCGTAAGAAGCGGACTCTCCGCGGGCGCGGACAGAAGCCAGCCAGCCGTATTTTTCAAAACCGGCTTTTACAGAAAAAATATTGCCGGCAAAGTTATTGATTTTCGCGGATGCCTTAATAATGTGTTTGTAAGTGTATTCCGCGTTAAAGCTGAAATTGCCCGCCTTTAAAGTCTGCACGCTTATTCCCGCGTATGTATAGTCAATATCCGCGTTAACTAAAACAAAAGCGCCTTTTTCGGAGGATTCTTCATAATAACCGTAATCATCAGCGCTTTTCATTCCAAAAAAGATATCCGTATAAACTTCAAACAGATTAAGCGTCCCGCCTGCTTTTAAACTTATGTTTTCCGAAGGAATTCTGAAATCACGGTTTATATATGTATAATCCTGCGCCGCGGAATAATCCGGCGCGTTCATTTTTGGGTCAAATATAAAATAAAATTCCGCGACTGAAAATACCGGACAGTTAATATTAAGGTAAGGGCTTACCCTCATCGTGTTAATAATTAAAGCGTCATCCTGAAGCCTTATGCCAAGCATAAGCGATACGGGGTCAAAATTAAAAACGCTTTTTAACGCAAGGTCCATGTTAAACGCGCTTGGATAATTTTCGCCCGCGGAAAATATATTTGACAGCCTTGATTTAAAGGACGCAAAAGCCCTGACCCTGCGCCCCTGTTCTATTTCAAAGTCTTTCTCGGCATCAATGTGAACAGACCCTCTGTTTTCCCGGTATATTCCGCCGCCGCTTACGGAAGAAATATTTTCATGGCTGTACTTAAATCCCGCGTCATAAAAATAACCGTTAAGCTCGCCCGAATACAGCGCGGCAACAAAAGCGCTTCCGCGGTTAAGCTGGCTGCCGAAAAGATTGTCGGGGAAAGGATTAAGACGGGCGTTAAAACCCGCCCCTGCCGTATAATAAGCGTTAACGCTGCCGTGCGCCGCTGAAAACGACAGGTCCAAACCGCTGCTGCTAAGCCATGTCTTTCTGTCATTTACCGGTTCATTATCCCTGTTAAAATGAGAAAGCCTTGCCGTAAATGCCGAATTATCCCCCAGATTTTTTCCTGCCATGGCGTCAAGAAATAACGTACTCATTGACCCCATATACGCCTTTACCCTTCCGGCAAAATCACTTTCTTTTTCACGTACGCCGTGCAGTCCAAAAGCGCCGTCTTTAAGGTAATATTCCGGAATGCCCACTTTTTCTTTTTCATACAGGACATTTTTAACGTCCTGAAGGTTTTCAAGGGCCCTCATTTCCCTTTTCACCGTTATTTTTGTATCTATTTTCCCTTTAATCAGAATCTCCGGCGCTTTAAAATCAAAACCCTGCCCTTTTGTCACGGCAGGCGCGGGTTCATCAGCCCCTGCTTTATACTGCCCGTCCTTAAACTGCCCGGGCTGTTCATTGACGTCTTCAATTGTGTCTTCGGCGGCCGAAAAACATATAACCGCGTTAAAGATTATAATTATCATTAACATAATAAGTTTTTTCATTTTACCGCCCCGGAAGGCTTTACCGTCGGTTTTACGGCAGGAGCCGGATTTAAAAGTTTATACTGTTCTTCAAGAAGTTCCGCTCTCTTTTTTGCCACAGATATATATTTAACGTTTTTCGCGGATTTCACAATTTTATTGTACGCCGAAACAGCCGCTTTTAAATCCCCCTGTTTTTCATATATTTTTCCCGCCGCGTCAAGCGCGGGTACAAACCATTCTTCGTCCCGCGGAAAGTTTTCATAAACCTTAATAAAAGCCGCGGCCGCTTCGCTGTCTTTTCCCTGCGCCTGATATATATCGCCTGTCCAGAACTGCGCTTCCGCGGCTTTTTTACCTTTTGCGGCGGAAATTTTTTCAAATATTTTTATGGCCTCTTCGTACTTCTTTGTGTCCTGATAAAGGTACGCAAGGTTCATGTGCGCCCTTTCATGCAGTTTGCACCCCGGCATACCGTCAATTATGGCAAGGTACATTTTAACCGCGTTATCCATGTCTTCTATCCTTTTATACGACATGGCGGCATTAAAGTGTGATTCGCAGCTGTTTTCCGAATTGGGATACTTGCTGATAAAAAGCACGTAATTTTCCGCGGCGCTTTTGTAATCATGAAGCTTATAATAGGAATTCGCGGTCCTGAAAAGCGCTTTATCTGTAAATCCCGATTCCGGAAACTTTGTCATGATAACCCTGAAATCATTAATGGCCATCTGGTAGTTTCTAAGGTAATAATTTGAAACGCCGCTGAAATACCACGCGTTGTCCGCAAGTTCGTGTGAAGGGTATTTGGCCGTGAATTTCGCGAATTCCGATACCGCGGTTTCATACTTTGAAGAGTTGTAATAATGCTCCGCCACCCTGTACATTATTTCCGGCGCGTAGGAACTGCCGCTGTATTTTTCCAGAAACTGCCGCGACACTTCCACCGCTTTTTCAGTGTCTCCAAGCTGGTAATAAGACCACTGTATTCCGTACAGCGCTTCGGGCACCCTGTAATGTTCCGGATATTTTTCCACAAGCTCCCTGTACGAAACCACCGCCTGCGAATATTCCGCCTTATTATAGTAACTGTCGCCTTTTTTTAACAGCGCTTCCTGGTTAAGGTGCGTGTCGCCGTAATTTTTTATGACTTCATCAAAATTTTTAACCGCCGCGTCAAAATCATTCTTCCTGAAATACGCCCACCCTATCCTGAAATACGCTTCCGCTTTTTTTACCCTGTCAGTTGTCTTATTAAGATATTCGCGCCACATCAAAGCAGCGGAGTCAAAATCTTCCTTTCTGTACCTGCAGAAAGCCGCGTAAAACAGCGCTTCCTGTTTTATTTCCGCGGGCGCGTCTTTTGAAGACATCAGGGAGGAATATATCCCGTACGCCCTGTCAAATTCATACGCGCCATAAAGCGAATTGGCGCTCATAAAAAGCGCCCTTGCTTTCAATTCTTTATCCCCTGTAAGGCCCGCCTCTTTTGCCGCGCCGTCAAATTCCGGCCTTGCGGAATCAAACCTGTCAGCGGCGTAATGTATCCAGCCCAGCCCGTAACGCGCTTCCGCTTTTATTCCGGCCACATCGTCAAAATCATTTAACGCCTTCTTATAATACCGCGCGGCTTCTACGGGATTTTCTTTTTCAAAGTAAATATCCCCAAGCTTTACCGTACTTTTCGCTTTAAGGCCGCGTTCCGCTCTTTCATCCGACAATATCCCGTTATATACAGCCTCCGCGCTGTCCCTGTTTCCGTTATTGGAATCACACCACGCTCTCATAAACTTTGCGGTGTTGGCGTCTTCAGGATACCTGTTTTCAATAACGGAATATGTCTGCGCGGCTTCGGCAAACCTGTCCATAAGAGTATAAATTTCTGCCGTCATAAAATATGAAGCCCTTGTCAGCTCTTCAATACTGTATTTGTTTATAATTCCGGCGTAAAGGTTTAAAGCGCCGTAATATTCGCCCTGCTTCTGATTAAGATACGCCAGCGCATATTCCGAATACGCGGCGGGCAATGTGTCGGGATAATCTTTCATTACTTTTTCATACTGCGACACAGCGGCTTTGCCGTCATTTTTCGCTTCATAGCACAGCCCTTTTTTATATTCCGACCAGATGGACAGCATATCGCCCGGATAATTTCTGATTATGGCATCAAAGGCCGAAAACGCGCGGCCATACTCGGAAAGCATGAAATAATTCCACGCCCGGAAATATTCCGCCATGGCATTAAATTTTTTATCGTTTACTTTTTTGCCAAGCAGCGCATCACATATTTTCACCGCTTCTTTATACTGCTCAAGCGAATACAGCGTATTGGCGCGCCTGAATTCCGAATGATTTATTATTTCACTCTCAGGGTATTCATTTTTAACCCTGTCAAAGAACCTTAAAGATTCCTTTGCCAGCCTTGTTTTTTCAGCCCCGTCTGCCGCAAGCGACTGTTCATAGTACACCCGGCCCGTCATATAATAAGCGTAATCAAAGTGTTTGTAGTCAGTGTATTTTTCAAGCCTGCCAAGATAAGAAAGCGCGCCCTGATAATCGCCGGATAAAAACAGATTTTCCGCCGCAAGCAGGCAGGCATCCTTTGCGATATAGCTGTCAGGGTATTCTTCAAGCACAATACCGGCGTATTTTGCCGCTGACGTATAATCTTTAAGGTTAAAATAACACTCGGCCACCCTGTAATACAGTTCTTTGCGGAACTTATTTACATCCTGCGGATATTTCTGCGGGATGCTCATATACGCCGGCAGGGCTTTGGAATATTCGCCTTTTTTGTAAAAAGCTTCCGCCCTTACAAAATACGCGCTTCCCGCCAGAGCCGCTTCCGGGCGGTTTACAATAAAATTTTTAAGCAGGTTTTCAGCGATAGAAAAATTATTATTAAGGAAAAGCGAGTACGCGAAATCATACTCGTCCTGTTCCGTGGATGCGTACGCAAATATCCGCGCGCAAACAGCTGTGATAAACACACAGGTTAATAACAGTTTTTTCAAATTTTCCGCCTTTATTGTTTTTTGCCGTGCCTTCACTGACGGTACGTTAAAAAAGTAAAAAAGCCCCTATCTCACAAGAAGATAGGGGCTTTTTTATATGCCGCTTCCTGATTAATACTTTATAGGAAGTTTTTTCCTTGGTTCTGTGTGCGGTTCATAACGCGGTGTTTCTTTTGCTTTGCTTACCGCGTCGTCAATAACATCATCAGAATAATTCTGGTTGATTTCAAAGTTCTGCCTTGGATAAATTAAATCCGGATCTTCAATTAACGCCTTGTTGGCTTTATAAATAAGGGGCCACTTGAAAGAATCAGCGTATATTTTGCTTTTGCCGGATATTCTCCAAAGGCTGTCGCCGTTGCTGACCCTGTATTTTGAAAGTTTGCCCGATTTGCTGCTTGTAACCTTAACAGGCTCAGGCGCTTTTTCTTCCTCTTCTTCCGCGTATTCTTCATCAGAAGGAGGAGGAGGTACATCTTCGCTTTCTTCTTCTTCAGCCGGCGGCGGAACATCGCTGTCCGCAAATTCGTCAGCAGGAGGAGGGGGCATGTCATCGCCT
This sequence comes from Candidatus Goldiibacteriota bacterium, assembly GCA_016937715.1. NCBI lineage: Bacteria > Candidatus Goldiibacteriota > Candidatus Goldiibacteriota bacterium. The sequence continues at coordinate 13,079 of JAFGWA010000037.1, read as the reverse complement.
GCAAATTCTTCCCCGCCAAAATCGTCTCCCGGCGGCGGCGGTATTTCGTCCCCGCCAAAGTCATCTCCCGGTGGAGGAGGCATATCATCGCCTGCAAAATCGTCTCCCGGCGGCGGCGGTATTTCGTCTCCGCCAAAGTCATCTCCCGGAGGAGGAGGCATATCGTCGCCTGCAAATTCATCCCCGCCAAAATCGTCTCCCGGCGGCGGCGGTATTTCGTCCCCGCCAAAATCATCTCCCGGGGGTAAAAGTTCTTCATCCGCGTCCGGCGGAGGCGGAAGGTCAAAATCATCCGCTGCAACCAAAACAGTGTTAACATTAAGCATTACAAGTAATGAGAAAAGAAAAAACATAATTCCAAACCTTTTCATAAGGTATCTCCCTCCTTAAATTGTTTTAAGGAATTTTTTATGGAGCGGGAAACGGGATTTGAACCCGCGACCCCCTCCTTGGCAAGGAGGTGCTCTACCACTGAGCTATTCCCGCTCTTCACAAAATTGTTCAGTTATTATATATTTATTTAACTTTATTGTCAAACTATTTTTGGCATTCCCGAAAATGTCTTATATATATGATAAAAACTAAAGCTGCTTTGTAAATATACCCTTAATCATACCCATAAAACTGCCTTTTCCGCTTAAAATTTTGGCAAGCGCTTCAACGGATTTTTCAGCGCTTCTTTCTCCCATTTTTATCAGGTCTTCCTTCCTGTGTATATCAAACGGCCCTATTCCCACAATCTCCGGAGAAATTGTAAAGTCCGCTTCGCCGCCCCTGCCTTCCCTTAACTTTGTGCTGTTTATTATGGCCACCTGCCAGCTTCTCCACACCAGGTTGAAAATATCCCTGTGTTTTGAAATATCCGTCCTGTTGCCCGCAAGCACGTCAACCGCTATTACAAAATCCGCGCCCATTTCCCTTGCGGCCGCCACAGGCACGTTGTCCACAATTCCGCCGTCTACACAAATAGCCCCGCCTATCATAGCCGGCGTAAAAATTCCCGGAATGCTGCAGCTTGCCCTTATAGCCGGGGCAATAGGCCCTTCTTTAATTACATGCCCGGACGCGGTTATAAGGTCAGTTACCACCGCGGCAAATTTCACCTTTGTATCCTGAATTTTTTTTACTTTAAAGTTTTTTTCAATGAAAGTTTCTATTTTATCAAGGTCTATAAGCCCTTCCTTGGGAATGGTAAGCGACGCAATATCGCTCCACTTGAATTCAAGCGCAAGTTTTTCAAACTCTTCAATTGTAAACCCCGATGCTATCGCGCCGCCCACAAGGCTTCCCACGCTGGTGCCCGTAATAATATCGGGTTTTATCCCGTATTTTTCAAAAACTTTTAAAACCCCTATGTGAGCGTAGCCGTACGCGGCTCCCCCGCCAAGTGCCAGGCCGATTTTCATAATTTCCCCTTTTATATTTTTCTTTTTAAACCCAGATCCTGACACACATGTTCTATTATTTCAAAATCAATCTTATCCCTTTTCATCAGATACGCCTCTAAAAGGGCATTATCACATATTGTGTTTATCAGGCGCGGGGTGCCGCCGGCGTATTCAAATATGGCATCCAGCGCCATATCGGAAAAAATATTATTTTCATTGCCGGCTACTTTCATCCTGTGGTTAATATAATTTATCGTCGTGCCCCTTTCCAGTTTCCGCAGCTTGAATTTTATCGCAATCCTCTGTTCCAGCGGCGGGTCAAGCGCTATGTTCTGTTCCAGTTCCGGCATGCCTATAAGGACAAGCGTTAAAAGTTTCCTTCCGGGAACTTCAAGGTTTAACAGCCCCCTGAACTCCTCAAAAATTTCCCTTGTTTTAAGCATGTTGGCTTCATCAATAAGAATAACGGCTTTCTTGCCTTCTTCGTAAAGGCCTAATAACCTTTGATACAGCTGAGGAAGAAGTTCTTCCTTTTTTTCCGCGGGATTCTTGATGCCTATCTGAAAAGCAATACGTTTTAAAAGCCACGACGCGGTAATTTCGGAATGCACTATGACAAGCAGCGATTCCACAAAAGAATCGTCATTTTCAAGTTTTTCAAGCACTTTTCTGGCAAGCAGCGTTTTGCCCGCGCCAATTTCCCCAAGCATCACCACAAGGCCTTTCATGGTCTCCGCGGCATGCATTATTTTCACCATGGCTTCCTGATGCATTTCACTGTCGTAATAAAACCTTGAATCAGGCGCGTTGGAAAAGGGCTGTTCTGTAAGTCCAAAATACTGTTCGTAACTCAATGTGACCTCCGAATGCCTGTTAGATTTTTTTTACGTTATATATAAGATACTTTGCTTTGTTTTTTTCCGGGTTCGGCTGTTTCTTCCTTTTTTGCCTGCAGGTTGTGCCTTTTCATTATATCCTCATATTTGCTTTTAGCTTCCGCGTTATCCGGCTCTTTTGCGGTTATTTTCTTAAGTATTTTTTCGGCTTCCGACATAAGCCCCTGCTTTATAAATATATCCGCCGCCATTACAGTGGCAAAATCCAGAACGCTTTCATCCGTTTCGGCGGCGTTTTGTCCGCGCGGGCTTTCTATGTAATCGCGTTTTCTCTCTTCGTCCGCGGTTTTCTTTCTATGTTCATCATCTTTCTTCTTTCTGTCCTCGTCGTCCCGTAAAAGGCTTTTTTCCGTTTCTTCTTTTTTCTTTCTGTTTTGTTCCTCTTCTTCCGCCCTTTTCTTTTTGTCTTCTTCCATTTTCTTCATCAGTTCCTGCTGCCGTTTCTTAACGTTTTCTTCTTCCTGCGCCCTTTTCTTCTTTTCAGATTCCAGTTCAGCGGTCAGTTCTTTCTGTTTTTTCTTTACCTCTTCCTCTTCTTTTTTTCTGTTTTCTTCTTCTTTCTGCTTTTTTATCTGTTCTTCTTTGGCCCGGGCCTGTTCGTCAACAACAGGTGCGGCCGGTATTCCGGCATACTGCGAATAAGCCGCATTAAGCTTTTTCTTTATATCAGGATTATTAGGGTCAAGAAGTATGGCTTTCTGAAAAAGTTCAATTCCTTCGTCAAAAGAACCGCTGTTTATGAAACTTTCCGCCATGGCTAAAAGCGCGGGAATATCTTCTTTTGTCTGTTCGTGCGCCTGCGCGGGCGTGTAATCTATTTTAATGTTTTCAATTGCGTCAGAAGGTTTAATTTTAGCATGCGGCTGTTCGGGCGCGGCAGGCATTGAAGGCAGGTCAAAAACCGGCATTTCCTGGCTTATAAAAACAGGCGGCGCCTGTTTTTCAATTACAGGTTCAACAGGCGGCTGCGGCGCCGAAAACTGCCGCGGTTCGGGAGCGCCCGATAATTTCTTCGCCCTGTTTACTATTTCTTTATTGGCCGGGTCATTTTCTTCCGCGCGCTTATATGCTTCCTGCGCCTTATCCGGCAGGTTCTCTTTTGTGTATATATCGGATATTTTTATGAATGTGTCCGCGGCTTCTTTCTTTTTCTTCATAAGCAGGTAAGTATCCGCAAGTTTCTGAAGCACTTCCAGATTTTCCGGTTCCGTAGAGAGCACATTATTTAAAGCGCCCACCGCTTTGTCATATTCCTGCTTTTTTGTGTGAATATTGGAAATCATTATATACTTTGCAACAGCTTCTTTTTTCTGCCCTTTTTTAAGCATAAGCTGCGCTATCATTTCATGAGCTTCGGTATTTTCCTCTTCAGCTTTGATTATTTTGGTGTATATGGAAAGCGCCTCGTCTGTCTGCCCAAGGTCATTGTGAATATTGGCCATTATCTGAAGGGCGCCCACGTGGTTTGCCTTGAATTTTAAAAGCATTTCCAGTTCTTTTTTTGCCTCGTCATACACTTTCTTGTGAAACAGGGCGGCGCCCTTAAAATAGTGCGCTTCTATGCTTTTAAATTCCACGGCTTTCTGCGCGAAAAATTCCGTGCGTTCTATATTCTGTTCTTTCCAGTAATATTCCGCCAGAAAAAGAAATTCCCTTTTGGCGTCGGAATCATTCCCTTCCCTTTCGTAAATCTCCGCTATTTTTTCCCTTACTTCAATGTTATCGGGCTGAATATCCATTATTTTCTGATAAATTGGAAGGGCTTTTTTATACATCCTTTTGTTAAAATATACTTCCACTATTTTTTCATAATAAGTCAGTGACTCTTTTTTGTCGCCTTTCTGAGCGTAAAGTTCCCCAAGTTTCTGATAGGTGTCAAGGCTTTCAGGGCTTATTTTTACAATTTCTTTGTACGCTTCAATTGCTTTGTCTGTTTCGCCGCTTTCAATAAGTTTGTCCGCTTCCGTGTGCTTTTTAATCATTATCTGGCGTTTTCTGTCGCTGTCATTTAATTTTGAAGAATCCAGCTGCCCGATTTTTTTATAGATTATCTGGGCTTTATCCGCCAGCCCCTGTTTTATGTGCGCTTCCGCGGCAATCATGTATTCCTGATAGGCAAGTTCGTCTTCGTTCTTCTTTTTATATACGTCCCCAAGCATGTTATGCGTTGTAAAATCGGTAGGGTCAAGCGCAAGCAGCTTTTTATACTCTACAATGGCTTTATCCCATCTGCCTTCCTGGGAATAAATCATAGCCATCTTTTTTATGTTTGCTTTATTATCTACAGCCATTTTTACCTCATAAAATAATGTATATTCAGGCATGGTTATAACCACGCTAAAGTTAAAAACTGACAAAAAACCTTCTATTGCGATTATATACCATGTAAAAGTCAAAGTAAAGGCAAAGAAAGGACGAAAAATCAGAGGGACGGAGGGACAAATGCACAGAGGGACGGAAGTAAGAACAAGCAGAAGCGAAATCTAAACAACGCGCCCTGAAAGGACGCGGCTACCATTATATAAATACATAAAACATAAAATCCGCGGACTAAAGACCCGCGTCTACCACTGCATACATACAAGCCCGATAAAACATAGGGTCGGAAGGAAAAGCAAAGATAAAACAAATATTGAAAATTCAAAATTCGAAAATTGGAAGAACAAAAGCAAAACAGGGGTTGGGTGTGTTTTTTCAGTGCGTGCCGCTCTAACCTACTGTGTATGCGGCAGGAGCTGTTTAATGCTTCGGCGGCAAATTTGGATGTGCCGCGGATTCACGGCTGCCAATGACGTTAACACACCGGCGATTTCAAGTTTGTTTGGATACAAGAACACCAATTTGCGGCGCGTACTGAAAAAATATACCCAAGCCCTGTAAAACGGAGGGACGGATGGTCAGATGCACGGAGGGACGGAAGTAAGAACAAGCAGAAACTAAATCTAAACAACGCGCCCTGAAAGGACGCGGCTACCGGGGCATATACCCAAGCCCGGTAAGACGGAGGGACGGAGGGACAGATGCACGGAGGGACGGAAGTAAGAACAAGCAGAAACTAAATCTAAACAACGCGCCCTGAAAGGACGCGGCTACCATTACATAAATACATAAAATCCGCGGGCTAAAGACCCGCGTCTACCAAACCGTAAACCTCTGCCGTTCCTTCCGTCCCTCCGTGCATCCGTCCCTCTGTCCCTCGGCTCTTTTCCCTACTTATTCTTATTTAAAAGTACCATTAATCCCTTAAACGGCGCAAGAATTCCCTGTTTCCATGCCACCCTGTGGGTGACGCCGCTTGCGCCTTTTACCTCTTTTTCGTGCTTTATGTACCATTCGTAAGAGTGTACAAGGGCGTCTGCTTCGGTAAACTTTGGCGACCAGCCAAGTTTTGTTTCCGCTTTTTCTATGGAGACAAAGGAGTCTTTATGCGCGGTGCCGTATACCCATTTGTAAAGCGGCGATATGCGCAGTATCCAGAATATTTCAAGAAAGAATATCAGAAGCCCTGCCGGCGTTTTCATGACGCGCGACTTGGAACCCACTCTGTTAAAGAATTCCTCAAGGTATTGTTTTACAGACGGGGTATTTTTCGCGCCCACGTTAAATGTGTCATTTGCTATTTCCGCGGGTTTTGTAAGCATAAGGTAAATTGCGTCCACCAGGTCCTGCACTTCTAAAAGTTCATACCTGTTATTGCCGTTGCCTATGCATGGGATTAACGCTCCCGCTTCCACCCAGTCATATAATATCTGGAAGACTCCAAGCCTTTCTGTCCCTATAAATGTTTTGGGCCTTACCACAGGCACTATCATGCCTTTTGCCCTGTACTCTTCGCATATTTTTTCCGCTGTTATCTTTGTTTCGCCGTAAGGCCCCACGCCTACAAGCGGGTCTGTTTCAAAAAGCGGGTGCTTTTCCGGCACGCCGTAAACAGCGGTGGAACTTACCTGTACCACCCTGTTGATATTGTTTGCTATTGCCGCTTCAAGCACATTTTTTATTCCGTCAACATTGGTGGAATAAATATCTTTTTTGCTCCACAGCGGAAGAGCTGCTGCCGCGTTTACCACCGCGTCATACCCTTTAAACGCTTCTTTTACAGCTTCAAAATTTCTTACATCCACTTTCTTGTATTCCACATTTGCCGCGTACTCTTCTTTTCTAAAAGTGTCAATGTCAAGCACAAGGATTTTTTCGTATTTATCCGCAAGTTTCTTGCAGAGATGAAACCCTAAAAATCCCGCGCCGCCGGTCACAACTAATTTTGCCATTTATAATTCCTCCTTTAATATGATGAATTATTATACAACACAACAAGCCCTGTTTAAAGCCCTGAAACAAGCTCCCCAATATCGCCCACGTATTCAAGGCCGGCGTTTTTGCCGGTGCCTGAAAAAATCACTTCACGGTTTTTACCGGCTTTTCTGCCGAATATAATGTTAAGTTCTGACTGAAGGCTTTCTTTTATCTTTGTGGACATACCGCCAAAAGACGGCGCCGCCAGAACAGCCCCGTCAGCGCGCTTTCCTGTCACTTCCATGAAATATTTTTTGTCTTCTATAGTAAAGTGAATGTTCTGTTCATCCGCCTTTAGCCCCGTAATTTTGGCGCCCAGATAAGTTGTAAACCTGTACACCGTTCCGTTTAAATAAAAACCGCACAAATACCCTGTAAAACTTTTTCCAAACCACGGTATTTTGGCTATTGAAACAAAGACAGACGCATCAGGGGATTCAAAATGGTTGGACTGCGCCCATATCCAGGACGAAGGCATAGAAGTTCCCCAGTCCTTTTCCATGTAGCCGCGCCCGTTATTCATATTATATTCATGGCCGTTAACAGTAATCGTACCTGTAATTGCATGGTCAAAACCCATGATGCCGTGGTAACATTCCATCCTTGGCACAAAAGCGTACCACCCCATAGCGCCGGGGGAAAAAAGCGAAACCGGCCACCCTGTCATGGCAGAATAAGACAGCTGCCCTTTTATTACCGCCTGCGGAGTGTCAATATCAAGTTTAATTCCCTGCTTTGTAAATTCGGACTTTCCTATATTTATCCTGAACTCTTTTTCATTATATTTAAATTCATCCGCGCCGTACCGGAAGTAATAAGCGGTTTTTTCCCTTGCGTTAAAGAACTGTATAAAACTGTGCGTGTCGCTTTTATTTACGATAGATATGCCGGGGATAACCGCAATGGCGGAGGAACTGTCCGCGCTTACGTTTTTGTAATACCACCCTTCAAAGTAATGCTTTTTGCGGCCAATACCCTGAAACATTTCCGGCGTATAAAACCTTTTTAACGCGCCCATTAAGACCCGCTTACCGCTTTATCATAAATTGTCCCCCATGAGAGTAAAGACGAGAATTCCAGGGCGTTTTTAAGGCAGACGGAATAAAATGCGTCATCGCTTAAAAGTTTCACACAGGCAGCCGCAAGCTCTTCCTTATTATATGCGCATACAACCCCCATAGGCCGGCGCCTTACTTCTTCCGCCACCCAAGGCACATCCGTTATAACCATTGGCAGGCCGCAGGCAAGGTATTCTTTGGGTTTGGTAGGGTCAGCGTACCAGGTGTAGTTGTTTTTGTCGTCAATATAAGGGGCAATGCTTATGCGGCGGTGAGGGATGTATTTAAACAATTCAGAATGGTTCATAAGGCCAAGAAATTTAACGCTGTTTTCAAGGTTAAGGCGCTTTGTCTGCTCTTTTAAAGCGTTTTCATAAGGCCCTGTTCCTATTATAAGCAACTGAGCGGTTGATACCTGTTTTAATATGGTATCCATGGCGTCTATCATTAACTGCACGCCCTTGGTTTCGTCAAGGTAGCTCATTAATACCATTGTTTTTTCTTTAATTTTTTCGCTTTCGAAAAATTTATCCACTTTATCAAGTTCAACACCTACAGGTACTATCTGAAAGTTATCCCCTTTAAGTTTAAACTTTTTCCTTTTGGCATCAGCCATCCGTTCCGACAGTATCCATACCGTGTCGCAATATTTAAGGCAGATGTAATCCAAAGTTTCATAGACAAAGTTGAATATGGGATTTTTAAACCGCCTGTCCATGTGGTCTATTACATAATAGCCGGTTTTTTTTGCCCTGCCGAAAAGCTTTAACATTACGGCAGACACCCCGTTTAAATTATCCACCGCCATAAAAAAATCACATTTATTCTTAAATCCGTATCCAAGATTAAAGAAAAAATCCCTTGTCCACTGAATTAAAAGATTACCGCTTTTTTTATGCCCGCTTTTAGTTGTTGTAAGCACGCCGTTGACATACACTTCGGCTTTAGAACCTTCCAGCCCGGTGTATGAAAAAGGGTGGGAGATAAACGTGAAAGTGCAATCCTGCGTCTGCATGTAATTTCTAAGCGCCTGCACCGGCCCATAAACTTCCGTAACATGCCCGGCTTCAATGATATGTTTGCCCTTAATATCCATTTGTTCACTTCCCGTTTATATAATGTTCTTTCACAAAACTTATAATATCCAAATAATCTTTTTTCATGTAAGGATCCTTTATTTGCTCTACAAAATTTTCCGCAGTATCAACATTACCGGAAAAAAGAAGCTGACCAAACCATTGAAACGGCTTCTCGCTATCCCGCGTATCAGAATTAATGTATTTTACCATTTCCTGAAAGACCTTTTCACTTGGACGCCTTTTTTTCATTAAATCGAAAGCCAGGGTGTATTTCCCATTTCTGTATGCATAAATAAGATCCGGATTAGGCCCGCACGACATACAATGATAATAACCCATATAAAAAGCGCTTTTAAATTTTATTTTCGCTGCCGGGTTAAAATCAAACGGATTGATTTGTACTTTATCTATTCCGCCCCTAGAACGAATATTAAATATTTTCTTAAATTCCTTTCCTAAAGTGTAGATATGAAACTCGCTGCACCTGTTGGGTGTTTCAAAAATTATTTCAGGTTCTCCATCACGGTTAATATCTTTCCCTGCATAATAAGCATTAACCCGCGTTTCTCCAGTATCTATTCCATGATCTTTTCTGACATCCAAAATTCTATTACCGTTTTTATAAATTATATAATTGTATAGTATATACTCATGACTGAGTTCTATCTTCTCAACTTCAATAAAATAATCCCCTATCTTGATACTTTGGTCCAAAGATCTGCAGTTTTTATTTTCAACTCCTGCCAGTAACTTATCCTTAAAAATAAATAAAACAAGTGAAATAATTACAGTTACAAATATTATCTTAATAAAGACTCTCATCAAGCCTCCGCTTATAAAATCATTATAATAATTCTTCGATATCGGTTTTAACAAACTCTTCAAAAGGTATTCCGCCTGTACCTACCAGGTATTTTTTATCAGTATTAAATGTTTTAGAAAACCGCTCAATACCCGGCGCTTTATGCTTTTTTCTGCCGCTTTTAACTTCAATGGCCGCAACTTTGCCTTTTTTGGCAAGCACAAAGTCAAGCTCGCCGGTTCCGTCTTCCCAGTAAAACAGTTCCAGCCCTTTTCCTTTAATGGAATTAAGCAGATGCGCGCCGATACAGCTTTCCGTAAGCCTTCCCCAGAATTCCGTGTCCGCCTTTGCCTCGCTGAATTTTAATTTGGACTGCACTGAAATTAAAGCATTGTCATATGCCTGAAATTTAGGGCTGGACCCCCTTTGCCTGACTTTCTGTCCGGAGTATTTATTAAGCCCGCAAATAATGCCCGCGCCTGACAGCAGGTCAAGATAATGCGCCAAAGTTGTTGTATTGCCCGCGTCCTGCAATTGCCCCATGATTTTTGTATAGGACAATACCTGCCCGGAATAAGAACACCCAAGTTCAAGCAGCCTGCGCAAAAGCGCCGGTTTATCAACCCTTGTCATCTGCAGTATATCCTTGGAAACCGTTGTTTCTATAAGAGATTCAGAGATATAGGAGCCCCACCTTGCGCTGTTATTTATAAGCACAGCAGCGCCGGGATAACCGCCGTAATATGTGTATTGGTCAAACGTGATTCCAAACGCGCTGTTCATTTCACCAAACGGCCAGTGTGAAGCGTATGACACTTCAAAACGGCCTGCAAGGCTGTCACCAAGCCCTTTTTGAATAAGCATGGAAGACGAACCCAAAAGCAGCACGTAAACAGAGGTTTTTGATTTTGTGTCTTCGTCCCACAGTTTTTTGACGGTTTCAGACCAACCGTTTATCTTCTGAACTTCATCTATTATAAGAAGCGCCTTTTTGCCGTTTTTACCCGCGGCGATTCTTGCGCTCTGCCACTGCTGTTCTATCCAGGAGGATGACTTGAATTCAGGCTCGTCACAGGAAACCGAATGCACCGGCATTTTAACGCTTTGGGCAAGCTGGGATGCAATTGTGGTCTTTCCCACCTGCCTCGGCCCGATAAGAACCTGCATAAAATGGCGCGGTTCGGCAAACCTTTTTAATAACTCCCCAAATATGGGCCTTTTGTACATACTAATTAATCTCCATTTTTACTCAATACGTTGAGTAGATTTACTCAATGCGTTGAGTAATTTTACTCAATATATTGAGTAAAGTCAAGCCCTTAAAATCCCCCAAAACCGTTCCTTATCTAGAACATACCAGACTATGAAAAGCGGACATTTCTATTTTGCATTAACAATAAGCTACGACAGAGCTTGGTGCCACCCCTTCAAAGCAAAAAGTAAATTTGTTTTAATCAGAAAAATAAATAAAAGCAGTTTACCTTCAACTTTTAAAGTCCGGCACCGGTTTTCTTTACTTCTTCTTTTTATACATATATACTTTTTCTGACAAAAAGCCAACCTGTAATCACCCATTCGGCAGAAAATCAGGCATATATGTGATATTTCTGACGCATATTATGCATATTATTCAAACAATCAACCTGCTATTTAGAAGAGCTATGTGCCGGACGTTGAAAGCAGAAAGTATACCCTCACCTGTCTAAAAACTGGCATCCGTGTTTTTATCCTATTGGCTCAGAGTCGACAGGCTTTGTCCGGCCTGTCCTGCGTTTCCTGCCGAAGTACCGCCTGCGCCGCCGGTGCCCTGCGTGCATGTTGTTCCGTTTAAAGTAAGTGTGGATGATTTATAATAAAGTGCAATAGACGGCCCACCGGCTCCGCCGCCGCCGCACCCTCCGTTTCCGCCTTTGCCTCCTATGCCTCCCGCGCTTGCCAGCGGATTGGACGCAATCTTCCCGCTTTCACCAAAAAGCCCCCCAAAACTTCCCATGCCTCCCGGTCCTCCTGCGCCTCCTGCTCCGCCTCCTGCCGAATATATATTACAGTTATTGACGGTTATATTTGACGATACGATAAATAGCCCAAATGAGCCTCCTCCGCCTTTGCCTCCTGTTCCACCCTGCCCGGCCGGGCCGCCCGAGCCTCCGCCGCCTCCGCCTGCACCGCTGTTATTCGGATAGCTTGACGCGCATGACGCCGAGCCTCCGCCGCCTCCTGCCCCGCCTGTGCCGTGCCCGCCTCTTATACCATTTGCGCCGTCGCTGCTGTTAAAATATGAAGTAACGCTTATGGAATTTAATCCGGCCGCGCCGTTGTTTCCGTTTATGCCGTTAATTCCGGGATATCCGGCAGTGCTGATGCCGTAACTTCCGCATGTGGAATAATACGGCCCTCCTGTTCCGCCTGCGGCTGCGCCCACGCTTGTTCCGTTATTTCCGTTAGCGTTTACAGTGGACGAGGCCACAACCCGTCCTCCTGCTCCTCCCGCGCCCCCGGATATATTTGTGTAGGTACTGTCAAAATTGGACGCTGACAGATTTCCACCTGCGCCGCCCGCGCCGGCCGTTGTTGAAGTAGTGCTTCCGTCGCCGCCATTTAAGCCGTTTACCGCCGCGGCGCCGTTTACGCCTGCCGCGCCCTGCGCGCCCGCAGCGCCTGCGCCTGCGTAAATATCGCAATTCTGCACGACCAGCCCCGGTGAATTATATACGTAAATGCCGTAATTAGAACCGCCGTCGGTGTACACGCCTGCAGTCTGTATTGTAAGATATTCAATTGTTGTCGCGGATGATATTCCGGATGCGGATACCGAAATCATCCTTCCCGCTGTTTCCACAGACGTGTAGATATATGTGCTTCTCTGCCCGGTATGCGACCAGTTCTCGTTAAACCCGCCTTTTATAGAAATGCCGTTTTCCAGGGAAAACTTGTCAAAGTATACTCCCTGCATTACAAATATTTTCGTTTTACCCGTTACTACCGCGCGCGATAACGCGTAACTTATCCGCGCAACAGGGCTGTATATTGACCCGTTTGAAGCCAGATCACTGCCGGCAGCCGAGACATATATGGCGTCAGGGTCATTATACACCTCACAACCGTCCGCGGAAATTCCGTTAAAATCCAAATAACCGCTGTTACATGTCCACACTCCCGGCCCGGACCAATAGGCGTTTGCAGGAGGCGCCGGCGTGTTTGTCTCTGTGCAGGTTGCCGTAACAGTTGCGGATGGAACAGCCAAAGTCGCGGTTTCTGTTATTGTCATGGTCTGCGTGACCGTAGGTGAGAATGACGTGTCCGGCAGAGCCGTATTTGAAGCAATGACTATAACAGTTTCCTTTATTACAACAGTCGTTGGATTTTGATTTTTACTGCAGCCCGCCAATAAAACCACGGCAATAACAACAAACGCCGCAATTAAAATCATGATCGTTTTTCTTTTCATCAACAGCCCTCCGGATAATCTTTTAATACGGATGATTATATCATAAAAATAATTGCTGTCAGCCCCCGCAGCAAATTTAGGGCTATGCCGCAGGAACTTTATTCTAAAAAGG
>JAFGWA010000036.1 GCA_016937715.1 Candidatus Goldiibacteriota bacterium | reverse complement strand
TGTCCCTACAAAGACAAACCGATACGAGGACAAAACCATGCTAAGACTATGCTAAGAACTTATTTGAATTGACTAATATTTAAACAGTATTTATACTGTTATGAATTTTAAAGGATATGAAAACGGAGGAGAAAATGGCTAAAGACAAACACATTAAAGATAACAACTTGCCGGTTAAACCGGATGTTTATGGAAATATTATATTCTGGCTTTTGATGGCGGCGGTTTTTCTTGTGCCGCTTTACTTTAATATAAAGTCATACGACCAGTTTGAAATGCCGAAGCTTACCCTGCTTAGGATATTAACATCCTTAATGCTTGGCACCTGGCTTGTTAAGATATTCAGCGAAGGGCGCATTGAATACAAGCCCATGGTGCTGGACATCCCGATGCTTTTATGGGCTTTGATGAATATCGTCACTACCTTTACCAGCTTTTCGCCGCATTTAAGTTTCCGCGGCGAGTATGAAAACTTCGCGGGTTCCCTTTCCAACCTGAACTATGTGGCGCTGTATTTTATCGCCACGCAGTTTATAAAAACAAAAAAACAGGTAAATTACGCGGCTTTAACAATTGCTTTGTCGGGATTGTTTATCACAGTATATTCCCTGATGCAGTTTGCGGGGTATGATTTTATAAAGTGGAGTGATGCTTCCGTGATTAAAGGGCGGTATTTTGCCAGTATGGGAAACCCGAACTTTCTGGGCGCATTTATTATTATGGTGATTCCGATTACTGTCGCGTTTTTTATTCAGGCGGCAAAGGCGGGCAAAAAAGGCTACATGGCGCTTCTTGGGCTGCTGTTTGTGGGCGAATATATCGCGCTATTCGGAACCCAGAGCCGCGGGCCGTTTTTAGGTTTTGTTTTTTCAATGATGGTATTTCTGATATATGGAATAAAAGTGTTTCTTAAAAACAGCAGCCTGAACAGCGGCGGTATATTAAAAGCAGTAAGTTCGCATAAAATATGGATTGCCGCGGTATCTGCAGTGCTTGCGGCAGCCGTGATATTAAGTTTAACAGCCGGCAAAGACGCCACAAACAGAATTGTATCTTCAATCGCCGATATTCCGGGCAGTTTACAGCAGTCGCGCCTTCATATCTGGATTCCCGCGGTAAAAATGATTAAGGATAAACCGGTACTTGGTTTTGGGGTTGACACCTTTAAAGCGGTTTTTCCCGCGTACGAAGGGTCTGACTTCGCTCAGATTGACGGCGCCAATGTGTCGTCAAGGACCGCGCATAACGAACTTTTAAATATCGCCGCCACAATGGGGCTTATAAGCCTTGGAATTTACTTGATGATGATATGGCTCTATCTGCTTTCCTGGTACAGGTCTTTTAAAAGAATTGAAGAGTATAACTACAGGATACTTTCTCTTGGCCTTTTTGCGGCGTCTGTCGGTTACCTTGTTCAGAATATGTTCAGCTTTGGCGTCGCCGCCATCAATACCACTTTCTACCTGATAATGGCAATACACGCTTTGGATTACGCGTCGGTAAAAAGGCTTCCGGCTGCCGTAATAAAACTTTATGACCGCGAAAAAGCGGGGCTTTTTGCACCGGCGCTTATGTGCGGCGCCGCGGTGCTGTCAGTATTTTTATGTTTTAAGGCGTATAACGTTTACAGCGCTGATGTCAATTACAATATGGGCAAACTTTACGGTTCCCTTCACAACAGATGGGACCTTGCGGTTAAACAGCATGAAATGTCCGTTGAAAAATGCCCGGGTGAGGTTAAGTACCATGTGTATCTTGGGCTGGCTTACGAGCGGCTTGCCATGATGTATCAGGATAAAGAGTCCAAAGTAAAACTGCTGTTAATGGCGGAAAAGTCGTACAAGAGAGGGTCTGAATTAAATTCCATGAACGCGTATTACTGGGGAAATTCGGGAAGGGTTCATGCCCTTCTTGGCGAAATACAGGACCCGAAATATTTTACGCTTGCGGAAGAAGATTATATTCAGGCGGTAAAACGCGCCCCTGTCACCGCATTGTTTTATAACAACCTGCTTGACCTTTATCTTAAAACAGGCCGCGGCGATAAAATTATGCCTATGCTTGAAAAAATAGAGATGTATGACAAACAGCTTTCCGCGACGGCTAATTTTACACTGGGAAATATATTATTCGGAAACCGTGATTATACTAACGCCCTTTATCATTACAAACGGTCATTTGAATTTAAGCCGGATTTTTACGAATGCCTTTATAACATAGGTGTTACGGCGGCGACGCTGGGTCAAAAACAGGAAGCCATTGCGGCGCTTAACGAACTGCTTTTAAAGAAGCCCGATTTTAAGCAGCGGGAAGACGCGGAAAAAATACTTAAAGACCTTAAAAAATAGGTTTTAAATCTGTTTTCCGTATTTTATTTTTGTATCAGGGCTTTTGATTTTACCAAGATATTTTTTTGCTTTGGCTTTATTTCCTGTTTTCAGGTAAACTTCAGCCAGCCCCGCGGAGGCTTCTTTGTGACCCGGTTTATTTTTCAGCGCGGTTAAAAAATATTTTTCGGCATCTTTATATTTATCCTGCATAAAGGCGGTCCACGCAAGCCCCACATAAGAATCAGGGTCTTTTGAATCAAATTCCGCGGCTTTTTTAAAACTTTTCTCCGCTTCCGCGAATTTTCTGTTTTTGTAATGCACCCAGCCAAGGCCCACGTAAACATCATCATATTCAGGGTGAATTTCAAGCGCTTTTAAAAATGATTTTTCGGCGTCTTTTAACCTGTCAAGCTCCGAACACGCCCATCCAAGCCCTATGTGGGTGTCCGCGTACTGCGGGTTTAATTCCGCCGCTTTCCTGAAGTAACCTTCCGCGTCCAGCAGGTTGGCCCTGCTTACAGACCTTTTCTGATAATCCGACCAGCCAAGCCCTATAAAAGCATCGGGGTCTTTGGGATTCATTTCCGCGGCTTTTAAAAATTCTTTTTTAGCGTCGTCATAGCGGCCAAGTTTGTAATAAACCCAGCCCAGCCCTATGTAATTGTCAGGCTGATTGGGGCTTATTTCAGCGGATTTAAGGAAGTGTTTCTCCGCGGATTTAAAATCGTTCATAAAATAACATATCCATGCCTTGCCGGAACGCGCGTCCGAATATTCCGGGTTGATAAGTATCGCCGCTTTGTGTTCGGCGGCGGCTTTTTTTAAGTTTCCCAATGTGACATAGACGCCGCCAAGGCCGACGTGCGCTTCCGCGCATTTTTTTATTCCGGAAATTGCCATTTTATATTCTTTCTCTGATTCTTCAAGTTTATCAGAAGAAAAATAAAGGCGCCCAAGCATTAAAGATATGTACGGATAATCGGCGGAAGCTGTTTTTATTGTGGCTTTTGCTTCTTCTATATCTCCCCTGTTGTACTGTATATCGGCTATGCAGAAAAGAAAAAGGTTTTTATCTTTTGTGGAATGAAGGCCTTCTTTAAAATTTTCTTCCGCTTCTGTGAAATTGCCCGATGACGCAAGCAGTTTGCCTTTTAATAAAAGGGCGTCACAGTCTTCTTTATCGCTTTCAAGCGCCTTTTTTGCCGCTTCCATCGCGGCAGCACATTTCTTATCATCATCAGAAAAACTTATAAAACAGGAAGGCGCCGCACAGGATGTTTTTTTTCTGATTTCGCTGTCAAGTTTAAGAAATTCTTTTACAGTCACAGTTTGTTTCCTCCATGATTAAATTAGTTAAAACATATTAACAAAGTGAAGGATAATTGTAAATTGCAAACCGTAATTTATTATTCGGGCGGAATAAGGCTTATTACCGGGGATCTATCATCCCGCCGGATTTTAGAACCGATATTTTTGAGGCAATTTCCGCTCTGCGCTGAGCGCTGCTTTGATGCCTGTATTCGTATTCCAGCCATTTAATCATCTGCGGCACCGCCGGAGGCGCGGCTTTGCTGTAGATAAAGACCATAAGCCGTATTGCCTGAAAGTCATAAGGGTCCATAAGCACGGCTTTTTCCAGATAACTTAACGTTGCCGGCAGGTCCCTGGCGTCATAAAAGTAAACGGAAGCGATAAGTTTTATGATAACGGCGGCATCGGGAGCGGCTTTTTCCGCTTCGGTTAAGTACATGCGCGCTTTTTCGCCGTCATTGTCACGCATGGCATATTGGGCAAGCCGGCAGAAATACCTGGCTATGGTTTCCCTGTAGAAATAATCAAGCTTATGGCCGGTAAAATAATCCCTTAAAGTTATAAGTTTCATAACGGCGCTGTCGCCGGGAATGCTTTTGCCCGTTAAAGTGACGCTTCCTATTATGCCGTATTTGGCTGTGTATAAATCGTGTTCCGGGTACGCCATAAGGTCAAAATTATAAACTTTGCCGGGATTATCAAGCACAATTTTTGTCTCTATGCCCTTCTGCATTTGGGCTGTCAATGCCCGCCTTGGTATATGGCTGTAAATAGAATGGTCAAGCACATTGCCGTTAACATCATACGCTTTGATATCCCTGTATTTATTTTTTACATAATGCAGGTACTGGATGTTAAAGGAAGGCTGATCTGTTTTTGAAAATAAGATATCACCCGGCTTTAATGTTTTCATGATATTAACCGCGTGGTCATAAGCGAAGAATTTTCGCGCGTGATTGTTTGCGGGAAAGTTTGAAAGCAGCTGTATCACGGGGATAACAAGTACCAGCGACAGCGAAAAAACACTGTTTATCCCCTGTTTTTCTTTCAGTAAATTTACGGCGTAATAAAGCCCCGCGCCGCCGATGATAATCAGTATTATGTCATTTAAAAGGTAGAAAGCCCTGTTAACATAAATGAATACGGGCGAAAAAGTATTGTCGGTAAAATAAATAAGGGCGCAGTAGTTGACAAGGATAAAACCGGCGGATACAAAAAAAAGTTTTTTATTGTTTTTAAAAACCGCAATAAATCCGATTATAACGGGGATTAAAAAAACATTGTACTGTGTGAAAAGCTGCTGTATGTACAGGGTTGTTTTTAATACGGCGGAATTTAATGATAAAGGGACAGAAACGGCATTTAAGTATGCCGTTCTTTGTATGTGGTTCATAATATCGGTAAATGTGCTGATTTCAAACCATACAACGGATGAATGCGGTGAATGCCTTATAAACAGATAAAGATAAGGGGTGGCGGCCGCGGTCAGTAAAAGAAAGAAAGACGCGATAATGCTGCCCGGTTTAAGTTTTCCCCTGCCGGCGAAAAGGGCGGCTGATAATACGGCAATTACCAGGACAAGCGTGGTCTGGTGAAAAACAGGCAATAAACCGCAGGTGAATGCAAGAAAGTAAAACCATTTTATTTTTTTTGTTGATAAGTATCTGATAAGCGAATATAGCGCAAGCACATACCCGAAATGCGCCATTGTATAAATTCCGCCCTTGATATTAAGGCTTACTTCCCAAAAAATACCCGATAAAACATAAATAAGGGATGTAATTACCGCCGTAAAATTTAATACGCTGCCGGTTTCTTTAAAAGCCGGCTTTCCCCGCAGCAGCCCCGCGTATGATATAAACTCTTTGACGGTAAAATAAAGCATTATAAAAACAAGCACGGCAAAAAAGCCTGACATAAGATTCATTCTAAAAGCAATGTCGCCCGCCGGAAGATATGAAAACAGTTTTTCCATAAGCGTGAATAAAGGATACCCGGGCGGGTGCCCGATGCCAAGATTATATGCCGCGGCTGCCAGTTCCCCGCTGTCGCCGAAATATATCGTGGGCGGCGCGGTAAGTATAAATAGAAATAATAAAATAAGGGATATAACGGAAAGAATTACAGCCATGGCGCGCCCGCGCTATACGGCTTCATTTATTAAATCGCGCGCGGCATTAAGCGACGCGTCTGTAACGGTTTCGCCGCTTAAAAGTTTAGCCACTTCTGTCACTTTTTCTTCGGGCGAAAGCCGGTTAATAGCCGTGTGTGTTTTTCCGGACTGTGTGCCCTTTGTCACGGAATAATGGACGTCTGAAAAAGCCGCTATCTGCGGCAGGTGCGTGATGCAGATAAGCTGTTTGTTTTTTGAAATTTCTTTTAACTTTTTTCCTGTTGCCTGCGCCACTTTGCCGCTGATTCCTGTGTCTATTTCGTCAAAGACCAGGACAGGAATTGTATCGGCGCCGGACAGTATATTTTTAATTGAAAGCATTATCCTGGAAACTTCGCCGCCGGAAGCCACTTTTACAAGCGGTTTTAATTCCTCGCCGGCGTTTAACGATATCATGAATTCCACCTGATTTATTCCGTCGGCGGACAGTTTTACTTTTTTTCCGGCAAGGTCAACAAATATACGGCTGTTTTCGGCTTCGGGTTCGGTTACCCTTACTTCAAAAGAAGCTTTGGAAATCCCAAGCCCTTTTAATTCATCCTCTATCTTTTTGCCAAGTTCGGCTGATTTTTTATGGCGCAGTTCTGATAAGGCGATACACTTTGCGGAAAGGTCTTTCAGGACATTTTTTCTCTGCGCTTCCAGGGAAGATATGGTGTCTGAATTAAGTTCTGTTTTTTTCTTTTCCTCTTCCAGTTCTTTCGCGTAGGACATAAGCGCCGACACGCTGTCTTTTTTATATTTTTTCATAAGAGTCTCAATAAGTTCAATGCGCTCTTCGGTTTCGGCAAGCGCGTCCCTGTCAAATTCTATGGTGTCCACGTATTCAAGGAAAAAACTTTTGGCTTCTTCCGCTTTAATAAGCGCGTCGTCCACCATGGTTATTATTTCCTGCGCGGCTTTTCTGTCAATTTCACCCACCTCTTCAATGTGGGTTTTTGCCTTATCCAGAAGTTCTATCGCCCCGTCGCCTTCTAAATCAGCTGAGGCCGGGGATAATGCCTTAATTATTGAATTAACGGATGTTTTTAACGATTCAGAATGCGCCATTTTTTCGCGCCGCGCGTTTAAGGCTTCCATTTCTTCGTCCGACACCAGCGCCGCGTCTGTAAGTTCCGCGATTCTATAATTTAAGATGTCCAGTTTTTCCTGCTTTTCAGATTCAAGCGCGGTTAACTTTTTTATTTCGCTCTCAATTTCCATAAACCGCGCGTATAATTCCGATACTTTCATTACCTGCGGGGCGGACGCCGCATAGGCGTCAAGTAATCCTATGTGAACCTCGCTTTTTAACAGCGACTGGTGTTCGTGCTGGCCGTGAATGTCTATAAGCATTACCCCTATTTCCTGCAAAAGCGACAGCGAAGCCGCGTTGTTGTTGATAAATATCCTGCCTTTGGAACTGCGGTTTATCTCCCTTTTTATCACAAGGGTGTCTTCTGAAGTTTCTATTCCCGCGCCGTCAAGTTTGCTGTTAAGCAGCGCTTTTAAAGCTGAATTTTTGGTTAAATCAAACACGGCTTCAATTACGGCTTTGTCTTCGCCTGTTCGGATGTTTTCCACGTATCCGCGTTCGCCCAGCGCGATGTCAAGAGCGCCTATTATAATGGATTTGCCCGCGCCGGTCTCGCCGGTTAAGATATTAAGGCCGGGGTGAAATTCCACTTCAACCTCTTTTAAAAGCGCGTAATTCTGAATCTTTATCCGCGAAAGCATAAAATTAACCCCTTATTTGCTTTTAAAAAGCATCTTATTAATTTCTTTTAAAATACCGCCGCTGTCAAGCCCGCAGTCATGTTTTATTATGTTCATTTTTCCCTGCGCGGCAAAACGGTCCTGCATGGCAATTATACGCGATTCAAATTTGTTAAGCCCCGCCTGATGAAGGCCTGATATTAACGCCTGTCCAAAACCGCCTTCTATTCCGCCTTCTTCCACCGTTATAAGTTTCCCGGTTTTTGCAACGGAAGCAAGGATAGTTTTAACGTCAATTGGTTTGGCAAAACGCGCGTCAATAATTTCTATTGAAACCCTTTTGTTTTTTTCCGCCTGCGCCGCGGCTTTAATTACTTCCGGCAGCGGATGCCCAAGGCACACAATTGTCAGCGAACCGCCTTTCTTAATAATTTTAGCTTTGCCTATTTTTACGGGTTTATTGTCTTTGGCGTCAAATGTCCATGAATCGCCGCGGGGAAACCTGATGCTTACCGGCCCTTCGTTATAAGCGGCGGCGGCTTCAAGCATCTTTTCAAGCTCTGCCGCGTCCGAAGGCGCCATTACCACCATACCGGGCACGGAACGCATAAACGCGATGTCAAAAGCGCCGTGGTGCGTCGGGCCGTCTTCGCCGACAATACCGGCGCGGTCAAGCGCGAAGATTACCGGAAGTTTCTGCATTGCCGTGTCGTGAATAATCTGGTCGTAAGCCCGCTGCATAAAGGTGGAATAAATTGCAACGACCGGTTTAAAACCATCCGCGGCAAGGCCTGCCGCAAAAGTTACGGCGTGTTCTTCCGCTATGCCCACGTCAAAAAAACGCGACGGGAATTTGTCCCTGAACTTTGTTAAATTGGTGCCTTCTATCATTGCGGCCACAATGGCGATTATTTTTTTGTTTTTGGAGGCAAGCTGTACAAGTTTTTCCGAGAACACTTTGGAATAAGCCGTGCCGCATATTTTGGGTTTTACAGGTTCGCCTGTTTCCCTGTCAAAACTGCCTATTCCGTGAAACAGCGTGGGATTCTTTTCCGCCGGTTCATAACCTTTGCCTTTTTTTGTTATAACATGCAACAGCTTGGGCCCTCTTATCATTTTCATATTGTTAATGGCGAAACAAAGAAGTTCAATGTCATGCCCGTCTATCGGGCCGTAACACATAAAACCAAGGTCTTCAAAGATAATGCCGCGTGAAAAAATAGACTTAACCCCTTCTTCAAGGTGCTTGATTACGTGGGAAGCCGGCACGCCTATTTTGGGTATTTTTTCTATTACGTTTTTCGCGGACGCGCGCAGGTCATTATAGAATTTTCCGGAAATAATCCTGTTTAAATGCGTGGACAGCGCGCCCACAGTGGGCGAAATTGACATTTCGTTGTCTATAACCACTATAAGCATGTCTGTTTTTTCGGAACCTATATGGTTCATGGCTTCAAGCGCCATTCCGTTGGCAAGCGACGCGTCGCCTATTACGGCGGTCACATAATTCTTTTTATTGTTTACATCGCGGGCTTTGGCAAAACCCATTGCCGCTGAAATTGAAGTGGATGTATGGCCGGCGCCAAAAACGTCGTACCTGCTTTCATCCCTTTTTAAAAAGCCGGAAATTCCGCCGTATTGCCTTAAAGTTTTAAAGGCGTGTTTTCTGCCAGTAAGAATCTTATACGCGTATGACTGGTGCCCCACGTCCCATACTATTTTATCTTCCGGCGCGTTAAAGCATTTTAGCAGCGCTATGGTGACATCCACGGCGCCAAGCGACGAAGCAAGGTGGCCGCCCGTCACGGAAACAACGTCGGTCATGTATGAACGGACTTCGGCGGCAAGCGTGTTTAATTCCGCGGCGTCAAGTTTTTTTATATCTGACGGTAAGTTTACCCTGTTTAAAACGGTGTATTTTTTCATGATTACCAGTTATAAATAATGATGGACAGGAAAAGGCCTATAAGAATCCCGGCTATGGCTTCAAGGGGCGTATGTCCAAGCAGTTCTTTTAACCGGTTTGGCGAGAATTTCTGGTGTCCGAATTCATCCATCATTTTATTAAGCACTTCCGCCTGCTTGCCCGCGGCCCTTCTTACGCCCATAGCGTCGCTTATTACCACTATGCAGTAGCACAGCGCCACCATAAATACCGCCGAATCATAACCGGAATGCATTCCCACCGCGTTTGTAACGGCTATAACGGTTGCCGTATGCGACGACGGCATTCCTCCGGTTCCCACAAGAAGGTGAAAGTTAATCTTTCTGCACAGTATCAGGTGAAGTGCGAACTTGATAAACTGCGCCGCAAACCATGAAATAAAGGTGGTATAAAATATCTTGTGAGTTATTATAACAATTAAAACATCCCATAGAGCCTGTAATCCGTCAATAAATGAAGCCATTTAGCGTCTCCTTAGTGTGTTCTGTTTACAAACATTTCCGCAAGCATAAAAAGGTCATTTGTGCCGCCATCTATTTTACCTAAAATCCGCCTTGCTTCAAAGAGTAATTTATAAGCTTTTTTTCGGGATTCTTCAAGGCCAAACACCGCAGGCCAGGTCAGTTTTCCCGCGCCGCTGTCTTTTCTTAACTTTTTGCCCATCTTTTTTTCATCGCCGGTCTCGTCAAGTATGTCATCGGCTATCTGGAAAGCAAGGCCTATTTTTTCGCCGAAAGCGCGGAACAGTTTTTCTTTTTTCGCGTCAGCGCCGGCAAGTATCGCGCCCGATGCAACCGAAGCGGTTATTAACGAACCTGTTTTATGCCCGTGTATATATATAAGCGCTTTTTTTGTATGTTTCTTGCCTTCGTTTTCTATGTCTGCCATCTGCCCGCCAACCATGCCTTCGGAACCCGCGCCTTTGGCAATTTCAAGCGCCGCGCGAAGGGCTGTTGCGGATGTCTTCTTGTTATTTGAAGCTGACAGCGCTGTTTCAAACGCCTTTGTTAAAAGCGCGTCGCCTGCAAGTATTGCCGTGGCTTCGTCAAACTTTTTATGGCAGGTGGGCTTGCCCCTGCGCAGGTCGTCATTGTCCATTGCCGGCAGGTCGTCGTGAATAAGCGAATAAGTGTGTATCATTTCCAGCGCGCACGCCGCGGGAAGCGCGTCTTTGTATGAAAGGCCGCACGCTTTGGCCGCCATAAGGCACAAAACAGGCCTTAATCTTTTACCGCCCGCAAATACGCTGTACCGCATGGCTTTATAAATGCGCGCGGGGTGCCCTTTTTTGGGTGATAAATACCCTTTAAGCGCTTCATCTGTTATCTGTATAAGTCCGTTTAAAAGTTTTTTCATGGTCTCACCTGCCGCGGTTTAAAACGGAAGCTTTCCGTCGTTGTTGTCATTGTCGTCGTCATCATCGTTATCTTCGGGGTCATTTTCATCTTCATCATCATCGCCGTCTTCGAAATTCTCCGTTTCCATCCCTTTAGCGGTTTTCTTTTTTACTATTTCTATTTTCATCTTTGCTTCTTTAAGTGATTTTTCGCATTTTTCCGCCAGCGCCATCCCTTTTTCATACTGCGCTATGGCGTCATCAAGGGACAGTTCGCCTGATTCAAGGCTGTCAACTATCTGCTCTATTTCGTTTAAGAACACTTCAAATCCCGCTTTTGTTTCCTGCGCTTTTTTTGCCATTATGCCCTCCCGGTTTTATAAACCGTTTATTTGTCTTTTTTTACTCTGCTGACGGCGGCTTCTATTTCGCCGCTGTAAACTTTAATATTAAGATTATCGCCGGCTTTTAAGCGCGACGCGTCTGTCACCACTTTTCCCGTGGATGTTTCATAAACTACCGAATACCCTTTTTTTAAAACCGCCAGCGGGTTTAACAGCTGCATTTTTTCTTTTAAAAGGTTTAGCCGGGATTCCGTACCTTCAACGCTGTAAGACAGCGCTTTTTTCAAACGCATCTGAAGTTCGTCCAGCTGCCGCGAAGAGTCTTCGTAAATTTTAAACGGCATTTTAAAGCCGTATCTCTGCATAAGTTTTGTCAGCCGTTCCCTGCCTAAGTCCACAATGGATTCCAGCGAAGATGTTATTCTGTCCTTTATAACCGTCAGCCTGCGGACAATGTCCGCGGTGTCCGGGACAAGCATCTCTGCCGCGCCGGAAGGCGTAGGCGCGCGCATGTCCGCGACAAAATCAGCTATGGTAAAGTCTATTTCATGGCCAACGGCGGAAATTACAGGCGTTTTGGAATCATAGATGGCGTGCGCCAGGTTTTCGTCGTTAAAAGCCCACAAATCTTCCATGGAACCGCCGCCGCGGGTTAAAAGGATTACGTCAAAACTGCCGTCTTCGTTAATATCATTAATGGCTTTAATTATCTGCGCCGGCGCTTCATTGCCCTGCATTAAAGACGGGTACACAAGCACATATAGCGGCGTATATCTTTTTTTAAGAATCTTGATGACATCCCTGATGGCGGCGCCGGTAGGGCTTGTAACTATCGCGATACGCGCCGGCGGATAAGGTATTTGCCGTTTATGTTCTTCTTTAAATAAACCTTTATCGCTTAGTTTTTTCTTTAATTTCTCGAATTCTACAAGTAACGCACCAACTCCTGTCACCTGGATTTCAGAGGCGATAAGCTGGTATTCAGAGCGTTTTCCGTAAGCTGACACCTTTCCGAAAACCATTATCTCTTTGCCGTCTTCAATCCCTAATTTATTGCATTTGGACGCGCCCCTGAAATAAGCCACCTTAATCTGATTATCGTTATCTTTTAAGGTGAAGTAAACGTGGCCTGAAGAAGGGGTTGAATAATTTGATATTTCGCCTTTAATCCATACGTTATTAAGCCCGCCCTCAAGTAACTCTTTAACAATTACAGAGGCTTCTGATACCGTAAGTATCCTGTCTTCGGAATTAGAAACGGGCATTAAAGCCCCCTTAAGTATTCCGCGGACTCTTCCGGCAGCGTGGGATTAATGTAAAAACCGCTTCCCCATTCAAACCCGGCAATACTTTTTACCCTGGGCAGAATCTCTATGTGCCAGTGGAAAAATGGGATTTCCGGTGATTTCGCAGGCGCGGTATGAATCATGTAGTTGTAAGGCGGGTGATTCAGGGCCTTGTTGACCCTTGTAATGGAGTCTTTTAATAATTCCCCCAGTTCCGCCGACATAGGGTCGTTTATGGTGTAGAAATGGCTTGTGTGATGTTTTGGCATTATCCAGACTTCAAAAGGCGTCCTTGAAGCAAACGGGACAAAGCTTATAAAGTTTTCGCTCTCTTTTATAAGCCTGGAACGCGAGGCAAGTTCCGCTTCAAGGGTGTCGCAGAACGGGCAGCGGGTCTTGAATTTGTAATACTGCTCCGCTTCCGTCATTTCGTCGGAAATTGTCTTGGGAATTACAGGCATTGCCATTAACTGGGAATGCGGATGGGCAAGGTTTGCCCCCGCGCGCGCGCCCTTGTTTTTAAAGATAAGGATGTATTCAAGGCGGGCGTCCTTTAAAAGGTCGCACATCCTTGACCTGTAAACTTTGATAAGTTCCCCTGCCTGTTCCTGTGAAATATTGTCAAAACCGCCGTTGTGAAGCGGGGTTTCTATTATTACCTCGTTAGCCCCTGTGCCGGCAATGATGTCGTAAATGGCATCGCCTTTTTTCTTCAGCTGGGTCTCTATCTGAAGATAAGGGTTATTATTAGGAACAACCCGTATGGACCAGGCGCCTTTGGAAGAATCCACCCTGTAAATTTCTTTACCGGTTTTATCCTCGTTGCCCGGGCAAAACGGACAGTTGTCATCCTTCTCGGGCAGGTCCGCCGGTAATGCCCTTCCGGTTGTGGGGATAAAGGTCTTGTCGTCCAGTGTAATTATCCAGCGGTTACTAAGCGGATCCTTACGAAATTCCGACATTATTTTTTTGGTTCTTCTGCCTGTACAGGCGAAGCGTCCTCTTTTTCTATTTTTCTTGAAACATAAGCCCTAATGACGTTAATTGTGGTGTTTTCTCCGCACTTAATAGCCAGGATGTCGTCTTTTTCAAGTATCTTGCTTATGGTGCCCACTATGCCGGCGTTGGTCACTACCTTGTCGCCGACCTTAAGCGAAGCCATCATTTCTTTAAGTTTCTTCTGTTCTTTGCGCTGCGGCATGATAAACATAAAATAGAAAACCACAAAAATAAGAACCAAAGGTAAAAACGACGCAATCATTGACGGCTGGCCGGGTGCTGCTCCTGCCGCGGGTACTGCTGTTTCTGCTGCGAAAAGTAAAGTTGTAAACATAGTAATAAAACCTCCATTTTTTGCACTTACCGGATATTTGGCTGTCCGGAACTGCTATGATCTCAGCTTATAAACGCTGAAAAATTCCTCTTTTGCTTTCTCGTAACGGTCTTCAAATATTGATTTTCTAATATTATCCATCAATCTTATCATGAAATAAATGTTGTGTAAAGTGGTCAGCCTCATGCCCAGCAGTTCGTGCGTGTTGAACAGATGGCGGATGTAGGCGCGGGTATAATTTTGGCACGCGTAGCAGCCGCAGCCGGGGTCCATGGGGCGGAAATCTTCTTTATATTCGCCGTTACGGACGGATATCTGCCCTTCTTTGGTATAGACGGCGCCGTTTCTTGCTATGCGCGTGGGAAAGACGCAGTCAAACATATCCACGCCCTTTTCAACCGCGTACCAGATATCTTCCGGTGTGCCTACGCCCATTAAATATCTTGGTTTGTTTTCCGGCATAAAAGGCGCGCACCAGTCAACGCCCTGATTAATAAGGTCTTTGCCTTCGCCCACTGAAACGCCGCCTATAGAATAGCCGGGAAAATCCATTTTAAAAAGTTCTTCCATGGATTTTTCGCGCAGGTCTTTATGCACGCCGCCCTGAATAATTCCGAATAAAAAACTGGTATCGCTTTTATGATACTCCCTTGCCCTTTTAGCCCACGCCAAAGTAAGGTCAAGCGAATCCTCAATATATTTTCTTTCCGCGGGATACGGCGGGCATTCGTCAAGCACCATCATGATATCGCTGCCCAAATCAGTCTGAATATCTATTACCTTTTCCGGCGTTAAAAAGTGTTCCGCGCCGTCTATGTGCGACTTAAACTTTACGCCTTCCGGGGTTATTTTTCTGAACTGGGAAAGCGAAAACACCTGAAACCCGCCGCTGTCTGTTAAAATAGGCCTTTTCCAGTTCATGAACTTATGAAGCCCGCCGGCTTTTTTCATTATGTCCATTCCGGGGCGCAGAAAAAGATGGTAGGTGTTGCCCAGAATTACGTCAACGCCCATGTCGTACATGTCTTCCGGGGTCATTAATTTTACAGTTGCCTGCGTGCCAACCGGCATAAAGACAGGCGTCTTTATTGTGCCGTGAATGGTGTTTATTTCACACGCGCGGGCAAGTTTGTATTTATGAAGTACCTTAAAGAATTCCATTCTGCAATGCCTTTAAAGTGTTTCCGTCAAGACGGTTTTTGTCATAATTAGGGTTGTCTTTATACAGTTCTGTGTGGTCTATCACTCCAAAGTCCATATTTTTATAGCTCCAGTAAGAATAGGAAATTTTGTGTTTCTTCATTATAGAAATAAAATCATTTAACCAGTTTTTTCTTGTTTCCGGGTCAGCCAGCACCACCACGCCGAATTCACCGCAATAAACCGGCACGTTATGTTTTTTCTGAAAATCAAATACCGGCTGCATGGCTTTTTCAAGTTCGTTTATATCCCACATCCTGTCCTGCCCGCGCAGAAGTTCCGCGAATTTATTGTCTTTTTCTTCGGTAAGTTTTATGGCGTCGCCGATACCGTCGGGCCTGCCCGGGTATTTTACGGCTTTCTTATAAATATCATAAATTACAAAAGAGACCCACGGCGCAAACTGATGAGTGATAAGTATGGGTTCGTAAAAATGAAAACTGTAGATTATGTTATCGTCATCAAATTTCTTAAGGTTTTCAAACTGCCTGCACATGCCCCAAAGGTTTGATTCCACAATAATGGAGTGGTGTTTGTCGTTGTTTCTTATTACGGCAATGGCATCATCGCATATAGCGTTCCACTGCGAAGCTTCAGGCGCCACAGGTTCATTCATAAGTTCCAAAAGCATATTTGGGCGCTGCGCGTAGCGTTTTGAAAACATGTCCCATATATGAAGAAAACGCTTGTTACTTTCGGAAGACTTATCCCAGATGTTGTTAGATTCCCTTTCCTTAAACGCAAAGGAATGTCCGGGCGCTTTGTGCAGGTCCAGAATAACGTCAAGGCCGTGTTTTTCCGCGTCAGTAATGACCTTATCAACCCTTTTTAACCGCGATTCATCATATTTGAACGGCGCTGTTTCAAAAAAGAAATTATCAACCGGCAGGCGCACGGAGTTAAAGCCCCAGTTTTTTATCTGCTGAATGTCTTTTTCTGTGATGAAAGTATCCAGATGCCCGTCGGTAAAAATATCATCTTTAACCTGAGAGAAAAAACCGCCAAGATTAACCCCGCTTAAATGTTTCATAATAATCTCCTTTTATCGTTAAAATGAAGAGTTAAAAAAAATTACAAGTGACAAGTTTCAAGTTACAGGTAAATACGAAGGCAATCACTTAATTACCTGATACTTGTAACCTGTTACTTGTAACTTGTCAGCTGTCTTTAAATTTGGTTATTTATGTTTTCCTTCAACTGCCGCACCCTAAAGGGTGCGCCTACCAAATCCAAACCTGTGCTGTATCTCTTATTAGCTGCAACTTGTCACTTGTAAGTTGTAAGTTGTTATTTATTAAATCCCATGCTCTGGGAAATTTTCTGTGAAGCAACCTTTACGCGCTCGCCAAGGTCTTTTATTCTTGCTTCATCTGTCCTTAACGCGGGCGCTGTAATTGCAACGCAGGCAATTACCCTGCCCCTGAAGTTTCTTACAGGCGCTGCCACGGATATTAAGTCGGGAGAATATTCCTGGTTGTCTACGGAATATCCGATTTCGCGGCTTTGTTTTATGGCTTCTTTTAATTTGGCTTCGTTATCAATTGTATAAGGCGTCATGGGTTCAAATTTAATAAGCTTTATCACTTCATTTATTCTGTCATCCGGAAGGCTGGCAAGCCACGTTTTTCCGCAGGCAGAAGCGTGCAGCGGCATGCGTTCGCCGACGTTGGACTTTACCCCAACGCGTTCAAGGGTTTCAAGGACGTCAACGTACAGGACTTTATACTGGTCAACAATGGCTAATCCTATTGTCTCGCCGGTTTCCCTCCACAGCTGCCTTAAATACGGCATGGCGTGCTGGCGGATATCAAGTTTTGACAGTACGGCGTTTCCAAGTTCAAATAAACGCATTCCAAGGCGGTATTTGGAAGTCTCCGTGTCCTGTTCCACATATTTGCGAAGCATTAAGGTGGTTAAAAGGCGGTGCACGGTGCTTTTATGCAGTTTAAGTTCCTTGGAAAGAGTTGTTACTCCCACGCCTGTTTTGTGCGCGCTTAAAGTCTCTATAATATCCAGTGTCCTTTCTACCGACTGTACCGTTGTGTCATAAGACTGTTTTCTTCTCAATTTATTTCCTCCCCTTAAATTTAAAGATATTTTTTTTATTCATAAACAATTCCCGAAATTCTTATTGTAACCCTTCTGTTATCGCGCCTTCCTTCGGGAGTGTTATTATCCGCAACCGGCCTGCTTTCGCCGTAGCCTACCACCCTGAAAATATTCCTGTCCATGTCAAAGAGTTCAACAAAGAAATTAACAACCGCTTGCGCCCTGGCTTTTGAAAGCTCCATATTGTCGGCGTAAACACCGCGCTTCATCTGCAGGTTATCCGTATGCCCTTCAACTGTTATTCTGGGATTCTGATAGCCCTTAATCTGGTCGGCAATCTTTTTGATGTCGCTGTAAACCGCTATCTTTACGTCCGCTTTGCCAAGATCAAACAGCGTATCGGCGGAAAGGTTTATAACCACTTCCCTGAAAAGTATCTTTACCTGTTTAGCCCTGCTTTTACCCCAGTTGCCCACACTGTCGGACGCAAACAGCGCGTACGAATATGTTTTGCCGGTGTCCACCTGGTTTATACCAAGGTCGTCTTTGCCGTCCCATGTTACCATCATAGGGTCGCCTGTTCCCGTATAAGTCCTGAAAGGCAGGTTATCCGGGCCGTAGATTACAAGCTTCCACTGCCCTATGCCGTTTTTATCAAACGCTGACATGTTAAAATTAACAGGTACAAGTAAAGTGTCAAGCCTGCCCGGCTTTACAAGTTTGGGGCTGCCGTCAACAGTAATAGACGGCGGAGTTAAGTCCACTTCCACCCTTGCCGGCGAGGATGATGATTTAATACCCTTGCCGTAATCAACATCAAGCTGAATAAAGTAATCGCCTTCTGATGCAGGCATGCCAAGCGAATCCATTCCGTTCCAGAAAAGTTTTTTGCGGAGATTTATTTTTACTGTCCTGACCGCTATTCCCATGGCGTCGGTAATTTTTATAGACGCGGCTCTTGCTTTGGACGGAGACATGACATCGGGCAGAAGCCTTACGTAATCCACAACCTTGTCGCCATTTGGCGAGAACACCGCGGGATATGCCCTTAATTTCACTTCCGGAGAGCCAAAACTGTAGGTTAATGACGCCCTGTGCGTGTAGCCAAGGCCGTCAATGGTATATGGGACAAAAGCGTAATCAATTGCCGCGCCGCCGAATTCTATGCCGCCGCCAAAAGAAAGGCGCGGAACCGTGCCGCCTTTATAGCCGGCCCTTAAATTCAGGACTTCAAACAGTGTTATGTTAGTGCCGACAGAGTAATTTATGTTGTTGTCAGAGTAATATTCAATGCCGCCTTCTATATCAAAATATTGGCTCTCAAAACCTATTCCGGCAAGAATGTTCATCGGCTGAAGGTAAGTTTCTTTTACAAACGAAGTGCCGGGGCCAAGGTTCTTGAATGATACGCCCGCGGACAGCCCTTCTAAAAATTCCATGTCATAAATAAGGCCGAAATCCGCCATAAATGACAACGCAGCGCCTTTGTCGTCATTGGGATCAATGGCGTAATTTAATATTTTAAGCGCCGCGCCTATGTAGAAGTCGCGGGAAAATTCTTTGCTGTATGCCAGTGTCCCGTAAAAACTGTAAGGGCTGAATTCATATTCTGTGGAATATCCTGTTATAGAAGAGGGGTCAACTTCTGTTTTAAACATTGTATCGGCAAAGTGCATCCAGTTGACGGAAAACCCAAAAGTGCCTGCGGGCGAAGGAAAAGAAAGGTTAAGATTTTCAAAAGCAATGTCCTGAAACCATATAATATGAGTGAATGATATGCCGGAAAGCAGGCTTTTTGATAATCCGGCGGGATTATACTGAATGGAATTAACGTCATCCGCCAGCGCAACATAAGTTTCACCCATTGCAGCCGGTTTTGCAGGAGCCATAATTTTTAAAAAGTTGTTAGAAGTGGTCCCTATTTGTGCTATATCTGAAAATGCCGTTCCGCTTAGCAGAAAAAACACTGCTAATGTCAGTATAGTCTTTTTTAACAATGTGTTTCTCCTGTTTTGTTTGGTGGAACTACTATGCCATTATCACTATTTTGTCAGATTAGCAATTTGTTGTCAATAGGATTTTAGACTTTGGAAATACGAGGGACGGAGGGACGGAAGATGATCTTCTAAAGTACAGACGCAACATGTTGCGTCTTGCCGTTAAAAAACCAAAAACGAGACGTATCATGATACGTCTCTGCGATATAAACACAATTGACCTATGGGAATTGGAAGTTTGTCTTCTAAAGTAGAGACGCAACATGTTGCGTCTTGCCGTTAAAAACCAAAAACGAGACGTATCATGATACGTCTCTACGTTAGAAATACAAAAGACCCACGTCTGCCGGATAAAAAAAAGAGGCGCATTTCTGCGCCTCTTTTTTTATTTAAAACCAGACGCAACATGTTGCGTCTCTACTTTAAAAACTAAATTCTTACTGTACCCTTGCCGCCCACAGCTTATAACTTGAAATGCCGGGCATGGATGGCATTATGAAATTGTTCCAGCCTACATACGCTATAACATCGCCGTCATCTGTCCAAACTGGATTTTTGCCGAAGAATTCATAGGGCAGTAATTCCCATAATTCCCCGTCTATCGCGTGAACTATTCTTATTGTTGTCACGTCGTCATGAAAGTAAAATTTGTGGTATGTTTCTTCAAACGCAAGGCGTTTGCTCTGATGGTCCCATGTCATGTTGCTTATCTTTCCCTTTTCTGTGTAATAAATACGTAATGGATTGGTGGCTTCTTTGTCAACCACCCACATTTCCTGTAACGTGGTATTTTCCGCAGGGCCTTTTTTAACTATAAACGCAAGCCTTTCAGATGACGGGCCCCATTCAAGTTCTGTTACCGCGTTTTTCGTTGTAAATAAGTTAAGTTCATTTCCGCCTGTTCCGTCAAGGCGCCATATTTCGCCGGTTTCTTTGTGATTCACGCCGACAGCAATTGCCTTGCCGTCATATGACCACTTTGGCTGAGAAAAACCATTGCACCTTCTCTGAAAAATTTCCTTATTGCCTTTGCCGTCTTTATTAATGGTCCATATACGCCATATCTCGCCGCTTTCCGTGAAATTAAGTATAACCTTTTTCTTTTCCGCGGTCAGCCAGTAAGGCGAATCCGGAAGCGTTTCTTTTGAAAGGTTCTGCCCGTTTGTTGAATCCGCGTTCATAATAACAAACTTATTGTTTTTTATATAAATGACCTTATTCTGCTGCGAGTTCCACAACGGGAAAAGTGCTTTGTCTTTTGCCCTGTTAACATTTAATTCCCTTGCGTCTGAACCGTCATCATTTTTTACTTCAAGGAAAGTATAACTGTCTATCCTGCTTACATATAATATCTTGGAACCGTCAGGCGACCAAAGGGGCATGAATTTATTGAATCCTTTTGTAAGCTGTGACATTTCCTGTTTTTCGGTGTCTGTTGTCCAAAGGTTATTATCGCCATCTTCTTTTGCCGCCGCAGCAACGACAAAACTTTTAGCGTCCGGCGACCACGCGGTTTTATGCGTGATGGCTTTAGACGGCATGTCAATTACCTTATCAAAACTTGTTACAAGGGTTTTGGGCAATCCGGGCGGAGCGGAAGGTTCTTTGGAGCGGAGCTCTTTTTCATATTTTAATTTTGCTTCCTGGTCTTCAAATGTTTCTATTTCCCCTGTGTATAAAGGTTCAACTTTTTTCTTTCCAAACCATGTAAATATGTTCTTCTTTTTTTCTTCTTTCATTTTTATCGCGTTGTAAGTGTAATCGCCGTATTTCTCGCGAAGGTTATCGGGCAGTTCCATTAATGTAAGGTTAAAAGAAGCGGCCCAGATGTTTCTGGCGCCGTTTTCCGATTCAGCGCCGGAGAATATAAGCAGGTTTCCGTTTTTATTCCATACGGGCGGGTCAAGATAACGCGGCAGCTGATTTTCGTCGGTGGTTTTAATTTCTGTTATTCCCCTTGTCAGGCCGTGAATAATGTTAACCGTGTTTTCTCCCTTTTTGGGGTTAAAAACCGTATAAGCAAGAGCCCAGCTGTCATTAGACCATGCAAGGTTTTTCGGGGCTGTGTTATAAGCCGGCGTTATTTCCGTGTAGCTTAAAACTTCCTGCTTGGCGTAATTAAATATTCCTGCGGCATAAGCCAGCACAAGGCCGCTTAAAAGCAGCGTTATTGCAGCCATTGAAAGCCTGAACCCAAGCCTTCCATCATCTTTTAAAGGGTCTTTGTTAATAGCGTATAAAACAAGCGCTATAGCCAATGCGGCAGCCACAATTGCGGGCACGACAAAGTGCCAATAAAAAGCAAGTATCATTCCCGCTGAAAGTATTGTTGCTATAAACATAAGGATGTCGGATAAAATTTTCTTTGGGTTGTGAATCATGTAGACAATGAATTCAATGCAGAAAAGAATAAAACACGCGGCAAGAACCGCCATTATTACGTCCATGTTTATCTTCTGTGATAACGGCTTAAAAAGCTGTACTATGTAAAATATTGCAAGCGCGGATGCCAGGCCTAATAAGACAAACCTTAATACCGAACCCAGCTTTGAAGCGTTTTCTTTTTTTATTCTGGGATAAAGTTTTGTGCCTATAAAAGCCGCAAGCACAAATAAAAGTCCGCCGGCTACCGCAGGCAGTGACATTAACTTTTCACCGGATAATCCCAAAAATAACAGGAATGCGCCGCCGATTAATAGCGCCACCTGAAGCGCGCGCGTCCACATTATTGAACTTTGTTCTTCTTCGGCTTTCTGCGCCGCAATCTCTTCCGGCGTGGGGCCTGCGGGCGCTTCCGGTTCCGCGGGTGCCGCGGTTTCTTCTTTGCCCTTTTTTGCCTTTTCTGCTTCTTCAAGCGGATTAGGTGTCATATCTTTCGGTCCTTTATTTGCTTCTGCCATCATGAACCTCCGTGTATATGCTTATCTTAATGAGTATTTTCCATTTAATGGAATTTTTGATTTAAAACCAAGCCCGGCAAGCGACGATTCCAGCAGGCCGTAAAAAGTTGGTTTATATCTTTCTGTTACGACCAAAGGCCTTCCTTCCATACCGGCCATTTTTGCCGCGTCTGCAATAGCGTCGTCAATTGTGCCTATTGAATCCACAAGCCCAAGCTTATACGCCTGATTTCCGGTAAAAAGCCTGCCGTCCGCTATATTGGAAAGCATGTAAGCTTTTACCAGGCGTTTTTTAACTTTATCATTTTTTGCTTTAATTCCCGCGCCCGCGGCAATTGCTTCAAAGCGCACTTCCACTATATCATCCACAAACTGGCTTAACGCGTCTTTAAGGACAGACATCATAAGGTCTTTTTCTTCTTTGGTTGCCGCGCGCGCGAAAGAGCCGATATCTTTATATTTTCCGGTTTTCAAAGTAACATAATCCACGCCTATTTTATCCAAAAGGCCGCGCGCTGTCATGTACATCATTATAACGCCTATACTGCCGGTTAAAGTTCCTGAATTTGCCACAACCCTGTCAGCCGCGGAAGCTATGTAATAAGCGCCGGAAGCCGCCACGTCGCCCATTGAAACCACCACGGGCTTGCCGTTTAAACTGATTTTTCTTACAAGGCTGTAAACTTCCTGCGAACCGGCCATTGCCCCGCCGCCGCTGTTAATACGAAGAACAATCGCTTTAACATTTTTCATACTGCTGAAATTGTGCAGCTGTTTTAAAACATAAGTGGTATCCCCAATTTCCCCGTATATGTCTATTAAAGCTATTTTACCTTTGTTTATCGGGTTAATTGACGCTTTCGCCTGTTTTTTATCCGTGTTTTCCGTTTTATCAGCGTCTTTCACGGAAAATAAATATAATACAAATAATAAAATCGCAAATAAAACAACAGTCCTTTTCCGCATTATAAAAATCCCTTTCCATAGACAGAATTAAGCCCGAATACCCCATATTTTAATAATTTTTTGGGTATTAGTCAACCTATTTAACACCTAAACAGGATAAAAAGTATTATGTTATTTTTTATTTTGTATTAATTTCTGGCAGCAGCGTCCTTCCCGGCCGTCACGGAAATGTCATTTGCTATGGAGGAGTCGGCAGGGCGCGTGGTTTTCGAGCAGTTGTTTAGTCCTGGTAGACGCGGGTCTTCAGCCCGCGGTAGTTGAATTTGTATCATCAAGGCATTAACTATGATCTAACAGTGTTTTCTCTAATAATGAATTGTATCACTTTTATCTTTAACCCAAAATTTTAAGAATATTTTTTCAAAAGAAAATAAAATAGCAACTAAAACAGTTGTTAATATAAGTATGTTAATCATTATTAAAAATCCGAGCGGTAGTTTAAACGATAGTATTACTCCCATATAATGTTGAATGATTATTAAATTCATAAACGACATAGCAGATATAACAATTTGATGAAATATAAATCTAAACATATTGTCTTTGTCAATATCCGAGAAGTACATAACATCAGCATAAACAATCATCAGGATGCACATCAACTGTCCAAGCAGAAAATATGACCGCATCACCGCGTTTGAATCATATCCATCTTTAACAAAGTAAAAAAATATAACGCTTAACGCAGAACAGAATATGGAAGAAATAAAAACGATTAAAGAATTTTTATTGTTCATAAACTCCACCAATTAACACATTTTATTTCTCCTTCCAATAAATCAAACAATTATTCCTTCCCAATTCCAATTAATACAACTACGCGGATAACGCGGGATCGGTATCCGATAAAAGCAAGATTAAATCTACTGCCGCGGGCTGAAGACCCGCGTCTACCAAAAATTTACATCCACACATAAAAGCGAGACGCAACATGTTGCGTCTCTACATTAGAAAACCAGTACACAAAAGAAAACAAGTACACAAAAGAAAACAAGTACACAAAAGAAAACAAGTACACAAACTACTTTTTCTTGTTAAACCTGTTAGCAATTCCCTGCATTATTCTTTCTGCGTAGTTAAGGCCGGCGAGTTTTGCCATTGTACCGTATGAAATTACTCCCACCGTTATTGCGGCAAGGACTATAAAGCCATTAATAGTGCGGGAGAATTCTGCTGCGTTAAAGTTAGCGTTTAATAGATAGTACGTTAAATACGACAATCCCGCCATAATCAGTGAAATAACCGTGACCTTTACACAGTATGCCAGGAATTCTTTTGTCTTAAGCCCGTTAATAAACTTAGACAGGTAAAAATACAGCGCTATAAACTGAATAAGCGCGGCAAGCGATGTGGCAAGCGCCAGGCCAAGGTAATTCATTGAAAACATCAGAGAAACACATAGGAGAATGTTTATTATCATGGAAGAGACAGAAATTTTTACCGCTGTTCCCGCCTTATTGATTGCGTAGAAAACCTGGGTTAAAATCTTTACCCCTGTGTGCGCGAATATGGCTGTGCAGTAAACCGCGGAAACGCCTGCTGTTTTTATGGCGTCGTCATATTGAAAACGGCCGTAATTAAAAAGCAGCAGGTTAATCGGCACGCTTAACGCAATTAAACCCGCGGATGCCGGCAGCACAACAAAAAACGCCTGCTTAAGAGATGAATGTATTGTGTCGCGGAGCGAATCAAAGTCCCCTCTTGACGCGTACTGTGATATAAAAGGAAAAGCCACTGTTGCCACGGCAACTCCAAAAACACCAAGCGGCAGCTGCATAAGGCGGTTGCCGTAATAAAGATATGTGACCGCGCCTTCTACAAGCAGCGATGCAAGTATTGTATTTACCAGAAGGTTAATCTGCGTGACCGACTGCGCCAGTGTGGCGGGTATCATTAGCTTGCCTATTCTGCGTAGCCCTTCATCTTTTAAATTGATAAACGGTTTCCACGCAAGCCCCTCTTTTACCGACGGTATCCACTGGATTAATATCTCAAGAAATGACCCAAACAACGCGCCAAATACCCATCCATAGACCTGTGTTTCCGGGGTGTCGCCAAGGCGCGGGCAGATAAATACTCCGAATAAAATCATAGAGATATTAAGGACTACCGGCGCAAAAGCCGGGATGGAGAATTTTTTAAGCGAGTTTAATATCCCAAGAAATAAAGCCGCAATGCTTACAAAAAGTATAAAAGGAAAAAGCCAACGCGTAAGCGATACTGTCAGCTGAAATTTTTGCGGGTCATTGATAAAACCGGGCGCCATTATAGTGACAATAAACGGCGCGAAAACAATTCCCGCAAAAGTTATAAGGACAAGCAGAAGCGATAAAGCATTTAAGACATTAACAGCAAGAAGCCAGGTTTCCCTTTTATCCTTTTTTTCAAGGTAATCTGTAAATACCGGGATAAAAGCGGATGATAAGGCGCCTTCTGCCAGAAGGCTGCGGAGCATATTTGGTATTCGGAATGCCACAAAGAACGCGTCAGAGACCCAGCCAACGCCTAAAATAGCCGCTGAAATAGCGTCGCGCACGTAGCCAAGCACCCTGCTTAGCATGGTAATTAAACTGACTATAGCGGCTGATTTTGCAATTTGTTTTGATGACATGATGAAAATTATATAATAATTGTTAAGATAAAGATATTGTTTTTTATAAAACACGAGGGACGGAGGGACAGATGCACGGAGGGACAGTTTAGACATGAGGGACGGAGGATCGGATGCACGGAGGGACAGTTAAGACATGAGGGACGGAGGGTCGGATGCACGGAGGGACAGTTTAGACATGAGGGACGGAGGGTCGGATGCACGGAGGGACAGAAGGTTTGGTTTAGATCCGGTAGGTGCACCCTTTTCGGGATGCGGATTTTATATTTTAATGTAGAGACGCAACATGTTGCGTCTCACGGATTTACAAAAGCGAAGCGTATCATGATTCGCCTCTACATTAATAGATTAAACCCGATTAAAAACGTCTTTTATTTTTTAACTGCGAGACGCAACATGTTGCGTCTGTACATTAGAAAACATATTTGCTAAAAATAAAAGCGGCGGATTTTCATCCGCCGCTTTTACCTCACCGTCTCTGTCTAAAACACCGCCCCCACATCTATAACAATTATACTCAATAAAGATGAAAAAACAGTGATTCCGGTCACAAACGGTATTATAAACACTAAGCATAAGCGGGTTAAGCAATTAAGCCACAGCGAAAAAATTACCGATATTTACACATTAACTGCCGCGGGCTAAAGACCCGCGTCTACCACATCTAAAACGTTTTTATATACAATCCGTTATTTGCTTCGATTTGGTAGCCGCACCCTTTAGGGTGCGTTGTTTAGATTGAAATAAAACAAAACCAACTGCCGCACCCTAAAGGGTGCGCCTATCCCGCCTGCTTCAGCTCGCAAGCTCTCTTCATTGCCGGGATTTACGCTTCGCAGGCTCGCTCCAACCAAACCGTATTATGTTTTGGCCTAGCAGCTTAGCCGCCTAGCTGCCAAGCTGCGTCACTTCTTAAGTACTATTATCTTTCCCACCTTGCCTCTTGCTTCTTTGCCGTCGTTGTCAATAAGCAGTATCATGTAATAATACGCGCCGTTGGCGAGGCCTTGAAAATGTTTATCCGGTATCGGGATTACGTGTGTGCCGGCTGTATAGGAATTTTTATACGCTATTTCATCCACAAGCCTTAATGCCGAAGAATACATTCTGAAATGAACTTCTTTGTAATCTCTTGTGGCGTAATATTTTACAAATATATACGGGTTATCGCCGGGGTTTACCGGGTTCGGGTAAACAAGCTGGTCTTTCACCTTTAACTCCGCTTCTGTCGGTACGGGCGTTGGGGTGAATGTATTTGTAGGAACGCTTATTGTTGCAGTATGGGTATTGGTGTTTGTAGGCGTCTGTGACGGAGTCTGCGTGTGAGTGTCTGAAGGCACTGAAGTATTTGTGTGTGAAGAAGTAGCGGTATTTGTATAAGTATGCGTGGCTGTGTGTGTGTAAGTATCAGTGATTGTGTGCGTGTATGTTGAAGTGGATGCGGGCGGGACAGTGTTTGTATATGTCGCAGTCTCTGCCGTTGTTTCCGTGGGAGTCTCTGTAAATATTTCTGTCGCAGTTTCTGTAAAAGTTTCTGTGGGCGTATCAGTAAACGTAAATGTAGGGCCGCCTGTTGTAACTGTTTCTGTGGCGGTATATGTTTCTGTGTACGTCTGCGTAAATGTCGCCGTCTGTGTGTCTGTGTAAGTATAAGTGGCTGTAAATGTATTTGTGGGGGTGTTGCAGGTATCCGGGCAGTAGTTTACCTTAAATGCCCAGTTGCCCGCGCTTTGCCCCATTGGCCACGGCAGAAATCCGGGAAAACTTCCGTAAGACATTTCATAATACATTTCATCACCGTTAGTCCCGATATCCCTTGAAACCAGAACGCCCGGAGACATCTGAATTGCTATC
Organism: Candidatus Goldiibacteriota bacterium; assembly: GCA_016937715.1. Classification (NCBI taxonomy): domain Bacteria; phylum Candidatus Goldiibacteriota; species Candidatus Goldiibacteriota bacterium. The sequence goes on along the minus strand of JAFGWA010000036.1, from coordinate 16,084 downwards.
CAGTATATTCCGGAATTCAGATGAGCTGACGGCAGCGGAATTAAGTTATCCCCTGCTGTCACTGCGGTTTCTTCTGTCTGCGCCTGAAGTATATAAGGTACATTTGACCCTGTGGAATTATCATTTGAATAAACAGCAAGGCGGACATATCCCGAACCTGATTCCACGTGCAGGTAAATTCCGCTTAACGTACCGTTATAACCCATATAATAAACGTTTGCGGAAACATAACCGGATATATTTACCGTTACCGCTGTCGGAGTATACTGTAAACCAAAATCATCTTCGCACATGCACGGCAAAACAGGCGTTGGTGTTTCCGTGGGTGTGTCACATGAACCCGGGCATGCGTTAATTACAAGCGCGTAACTGCCGTTGCCAACATCCACGCCTGATACGGGGAAAACCGCCGGCATAGCCGAAGCTTCGTCAAAAAAACCGGTATATAATTCCGCGTTCTGCATTCCCGCCATTGCACTTACCGTTATTCCGCTTTGCGTGTTAATTACAAGCCAGTAAACACCTTTACTTAAAGGCGTGTCAACAACATCCACGACGTTCCAGCCCGAAACTGACGGTGTGTCGCCTGAAGATACAATTAAATTAAGCGGAGCAGAACCGTCATTTGTGTAAAGCGCCATTTTAACAAGGCCGCCGCCGCTTGACGCAAGGTGGACACCCATGCTTTCCATTATTGTGTTTTCGGAAACATATACAGGAATGGCGGTCAGTGAATTATATATGCTTGCCCCCACCATGGCGGCTATATTGGTATTGCCGTAAACCACGGCGCACGCGCACGGCATAGGCGTAAAAGTCTGCGTAGCTGTGGGTGTGTCCGTAAACGTGGGCCCGCCCGGTGTTACCGTGTCCGTAAACGTGTATGTATATGTGGGGGTGCTTGTATCGGTATTTGTATCTGTTGATGTATAAGTAAATGTGTGGGTGGGAGTATCTGCCAAAGTCTGTGTTTCTGTATTGGTATATGTGGCTGTTGCCGTATCTGTATATGTGTGCGTTGCCGTATCAGTAGGTGTTGATGTAAAAGTATCGGTTGATATCAGGGATGTGTCTGTTGCCGTGGCAGTCTCTGTAAATGTCAGCGTGTATGTCTGCGTAAACGTATTTGTCGCGGGAACTTCTGTTTCTGTTTGCGTGTATGTATTTGTAGCGGTATAAGTTGATGTGTAAGTGCTTGTTTGTGTCGCGGTGTTTGTAAAAGTGGATGTTGAAACCGCTGACGCTCCTTCAAAACGGATATTGTCAACAATTACGGAATAGTCTGTATCGGCATTGTTAATAAACGCCAGATAATAAATGGCAGTATGTGTATTTGAAAGTACGTCCGCTATAGGAATTCTTACCGTCTTCCATGTTGTGTCTATCGCGCCGCCTTCTTCAAGATAGTTTGCGACAGTTATAGACGCGTAAGTCCAGTCAAGATAAAGCAGATACTGTGAAACTGTTCCGGTTAAAGCTTTTATATTAAATACAATATCCGTATTCCCGTCCATCTGCTGGTTTGCGCCGGGGATGTCCCACTGCGCCTGCCCCCAATAAGCCGGGGATGTGTAAGCGGCTATCATTCCATTACCCGTAACCCCGCCTGCGCCTTCGGTTAATGACCCTGCAGCATTTACAACAATTGCCCCGTCGGCAAGCGTGTAACCCGGCGTATCACCGTCATATATCAGTTTGTACGCGTTTGTGGGTGTTGCTGTTGCCGTATCTGTGGGTGTCTGTGTGAATGTGAATGTGGGGCCGCCCGGAGTTACCGTGTAAGTGCTTGTCGGCGTGGACGTGGGCGAGCCTGCCGGTTCGCCGTAAAGCGCGCCGCGCCCTTCTGCCGACACATAACATCTGCCATATACACGCGGGTCGCCCGTTATCTGGTGCACAGTACCGTACTGGTTGGCATCTGTGTTTATTCTTTCCCATGTCGCGCCCGTATCAATTGACCTGTAAAAACCAAGCGCGCCGCCTACCACGCCCTGCAGATAAATAGCGGGATATGTGTAGCCGGACGCCGCCATTCCAAAACCAATTCTGTATGCTTCGGAAACTGAATTTACTTTTGTGGCAGTCGCTCCGGAATCTGTTGATCTGTATAATCCGCCCGCGGCTGTTGTAATCCATACATGGCCTTCATTATCCGGTGCAGCCGCGCATACACCGTCAGCAAGCGCCCAGCTTGGAACCGTGGGCAGCCCTGACGCACCCGCGGCAAATGTTGCGCCGCTGTCTATAGAACGCCACAGTGTGCCTGTGACGCCGTCATATAAATAAAATTTAGCGGAATTTACCCTGTCTGCAACAGGTGAAAAACCTGCCGGCGGGCTTCCCGCGCATGTTGTCCATGAAGAACCGTTATTCACTGAATACGAAACCGCCGCGCCTGTCGGCGACCACACTATATTTGTGCCGTTTGGGGAAATTGCAATTGCCTTTGAACCTCCTGCCGAGGCGCCGGAAGGATAAGACGGGAAATCTGTCCATGTTGTGCCGCCGTCATTTGAGTACGCTCCGTAATAATCGATATTATTAGAATCACGATAATGTGAATAAGCTTTTACCACTTTTAGCGGATTTGAGTTTTCCGCAAACGCGATAGAAAGTGTTGTACCTCTGTTGGGCGTATGCCTTGTATTTTGTGAAGCGTCAAGATTTGTATGCCTGAACCCGTCGTAATCGCCCATTGCCGATATAAGGTTTGCCGTGCCTACAGGCGGGCTTATTATCTGCATAGGCACTGTTTCTTCCAGATCAACGTCATTAAAGTTCCACGTAACTGATGATGACTGCAGGTTTGTACAGCGCCACACGCCGTAGCCTGTGTTCCAGATGGCAATGTTGCCGTTATTAGGGTCAATCTGAATATCCGTAGCCCAGTGAGGGTTTACGCTTGATGTATAAGGCGATGTGGTGCGCACATAGGTTGCCGCTGTGCTTATATTTGTCCATGATGTGCCGCCGTTAGTACTGTAGTATATAGGGTCGTTTGCTGTCCATTTAAAAAGTGTTGTTACTATAACGTTATTTACATTCTGAGGATCTGCTGAAATGCCGCCATATACTGTACTTCCAACAGGGGTTATATCTGTCAGTGAATCGTTGACGGTATTCAATTTATACACACTGCTTGTATTATTGTTATCACCTGCGTTGGGGCCATTATTACTGCAGTAAACTATGTACATTGTTGTTCCGACAAGAGATGCTCTGGTTGCCTGCTGTCCTGAAGGCTGGCCCGTTACAAGCGCCCAGCTTGCGCCGCCATCCGTCGATTTATAAAGGCTGCTGCCGTTTGTACCCGCCGCCACATAAATTGTCTGCGTAGCATTGCCGGTTGTTGATGACGATTTAATAAACTGTATAAAATTAATGACACCGGTCTGAGGGAAAGAAGCAACAGCGGCAAAAGATGCTCCTGAGTTAGTTGATTTATAAAGACCGGAGGGATAAGAGCCTGAAGTTCCGGCAAATAATATACTTCCAAGATTTGGATCAACAGCAAGCCTTTCGCCTGCACCTCTGCCCTGCTCGTTCGCGCCCACCTTAAAAGGAACCGGGTTTATAGTCCAACTTACACCTTTATTTGAAGATGCTAAAACAGCTCCATTTCCCGCCCAGCTTTGCGTGTATTTTCCGCACAGCATATAAACCCTGTTTACATCAGACGGGTCAACAGCCATTGCAAGTATTCCCATATAGTCAGCGTTATTTCTTGTCATAGAGTCAGTCAGCGGTATCCATTTGGTATTCGCGTTATCCCACCTGTACGCGCCGCCCATGTCTGTGCGCGCGTATAGAAGGTTCTGTTCAAGGGGATGAAAGATAAAACCGGTCACAAATCCGCCGCCGCCCACCTGCACACTTTTCCAGGTATAGGGTTCGGCGAATACCGCGCCTGCCAGTATAAATATTATTAATAAGGAGAGCAGCTTAACTTTCAGTTTGTTCATTAATTTCTCCCGTATATTTGTTAATTCCCTTAATTCAGTTAAATAATAACTTTTAATTATTCCCCCGTCAATTGCTTATTTGCCGGTTTAACAAAAACGCTTTAGTTTCGATGATATTTAGACAAACAAAAAGCGTTTTTGTTGTGGTTGTTTTTGCGCAAAAATAGATTTTTGGGCTGGTTTTGTATTGATCGGAGTATGTCTTTAGAGTGCATGGTTTATATTCTTGATTTGCATTGCCTTGGTAGCCGCGTCCCTTTAGGGCGCGTTGTTTATCTTTGATAAAATTCAACTGTCCCGCCCGCTTCATCTCGCAAGCTCGCTTTATTGCCTGGATTTCCGCTTCGCAGGTTCGCTGCAACCGCGGGATAAAGACCCGCGTCTGCCAAAACGCAAACCGAGCTGCGGAGCCACAATACTAATTATCTGCTATTATTCCCCCACCCGCGCAACATACGCCCCATCCACCATCTGAACAAATACTTTTATCATCATCTTAACCGTTTTGCCGGATTTCACATTCCCCGGCACCGGCGTCGGCTGCGCAGCAAATAACACAGCTGTAATCGTTATTAATCCTGCAATAATTATTATTCTTTTTATAAAAACCTCCGAAAAATTCAGTCTTATTTTTTTTCGATCGTATTGAACCTAACAACAATCACCATCATTTCAAAAATCAATTCCGAAATTTAAATTTTACAAATTCACACTTTAAAGCAAACAACTAAAAACTCATAGATAATAATCTATTCCGGGTAATTACTATGATCCTTTCCCAATTTAAAGTATTCGATAGTTGTTAATGGCGGTTTAACTGCTGCATACGGATAACTTTTATATTCTTCTTTTAATTCCCCTATGAATATTCTTTCACCGCTGGGTTTCCATATCCACCATTTATAAGATTTTGGGGATCCGGTGCCATAATCATCGGAAGATCTTAAAAATGGTATATCTGTTAATTCAACATTTGAAAAACCAATTTTTTTCCACAATCTATGTTTTAATCCAAGTTTAATAAAAGTTAACAAGTAAAACTTCACTCCCGAATTAAATATTTTTTCCATATTTTTTTCCGTTTCACTATTCACGGACTCAAAATTATATATTTCTATTAAATTACCACCCAAACAATTTTCATCATCTGCTATATATCTGAAATAAATTTTTTTATCTTCTACAAAAGCTACAAATACATCTCCGATCTTAATTTTGTTATATTTCACTTATTCTGCTTTCGGCGGTAAATCGAATTTTTCTCGATTTTTTTCAGCAATACTATCAATTATATTTATAAACGCCATTGCTAGACCTTGAAAGTAGAAATACATTTACTGTTTTTATCCGCGCCCAAGATTTCTCAATCTTCTTTTCCCGCTTCGAACAATCCATAATTTTTCAGTTCTGCCCTATCTTGCCCGGTAATAATTAACTTTACTGTTTCTGTTCTTTTAAGTCAGGGAAAATTGTGGTTCTACTTTCAAGGCTCGGTAAAAAGTACTATTGATTTGAATAAATAAATGACCTAAAAACTTCCAGAGATTCAACTAAGTTTTTCACGCCACAATCCGCATACCAAACATTATCAGAAATTCTACATTTAAGCCAATCACATTCACTTCTATAAATGTCTAAAGAATTGAATTTCTTATTCTCATATTTAGTTTCAATCAGTTCAATCTTTATTCCCCACCCGAATTTATCAGTAAGCGTTTTAATACTAACACCGTAAGAGTGTTCCCAATCCCCATTGCATTCATTTTCGTACCATTTTTGAAGCCATTCAACTAGATCCTTATCAAATATTTTTTGTTCGTCCTTAAGAAATTCTTTAAATTTGATTAAAATATCAATTAAATTTCCCGCCCCACCAGCACCCATCCAGATGCCATTATCAATTAAAACGCTATACCAATTTTCTTCTGTTAATTCAAATTTTAATGGTTCCACTTTCAAGTTTAAAAATTCATTATGATTCAAATCATATTCTAAAATCCATCCGGGATTATCAAGCGTGTGAATTGAAACATTCTCACACTTTATGTCTTTGTTAATTCTTGTAGCATACCAAGTTTGAATCCATTCAATCATTTTATATCTCCTATTATTAATTAGGAATTTCACTGCTTGTATCTGGTCTTACATGTCCTTTTTCATTTACCGCTTCCTCCGATATACCGGCATCCGGTTTAAGACTGTTATTTTTCATAACAATATCAGTACCAACGCCAACCTGCTTTTCTAAAAGCTTCCAAAATTCCAATCTAAGTTTTATTTTCGTCAATCAATCAAAATATCGAGTGCTGTTATAACACAATAGTTCCTTTTTATTCTACTCGCGAAATAATTCACCTTTTAATATTTTTGACCTATATATTATTATAAGTATAAGCGAAATAATATATGCTGATGTTTTTCCGTAAACATATATATTATCTAAAGTGTTTTTAACAAAACCAAAAATTAAAATCTGCTCATCGTAATATTTTTGTATAAACTCAATAATCGAATACCCCCATCTTTGCCCTAAAAACCCAACATAAGAAACAACACAAATCAACTGTCCTAAATATGCAACCGTTTTTATGGTTTTATTCTCAATAATAAAAAAGAATGATAAAATATATATCGGCAACAAATCTAACATACGCATCAAAAAGCCATAAAAAGACCAGTTTAAAGTTTCCGTTATATATATCTGATCATGCGTGCCCGAAAACGCTTCCATTATACTTAACATCACCGTTAAAACCGCAATCAACGTAAGTATTATGAGTGTTTTTAGTTCATATTTTATAAATAATTCCCTCATTAACCAATCTCCCCTGATTAATAACCATATTGAATTTTACCGTCTTGATTCCGGCAACTATTTTTAAAATTAATAGTTTTAATGAAATTATCAACCGTCCGTATCAACCCGATTTCACACAACGTATCAAAGTACATCAAAGCATTTATTCTCCCTTTTAAATTCAAAATCACTCCCATCAAACAAATAATTAATTTCCCCTGCCGATTTTTATAATACATTAAACGGCAAAGAATTTAAAGATTTTAATTGAGGAATCGCAATAAAGAAAGATGCCCGGAAGGCCGGTTTGTAACGTGAGGGACAGATGCACGGAGGGACGGAAGAAAAACTAAAGGCCAGAAGGTCGGAGGGTTGGATGATCGGAAGATACAAGAGCAAACAGAGCCGGACAGCGTGAATGTTGAGACATTACCTGCATCGTGTGATGTCCCTGCAAATTCAAAGATAAGATTAACTGCCGCACCTTAAAAGGTGCGCCTACCACACATTTAAAACTAAACATTAAGTACTAGACAAAAGTGCCGGACAGCGCGGGAGCGCTATCCCTACAAGTTCAAGGTCAAAAACAGACATTTAGTGCCGGACAAAAGAGCCGGACAGCGCGGGAGCGATGTCCCTACAAGTTCAAGGTCAAAAACAGACATTTAGTGACGGACAAAAGAGCCGGACAGCGCGGGAGCGCTGTCCCTACAAGTTCAAGGTCGAAACCAAACATTTAAAACCGGACAAAAGAGCCGGACAATGCGGGTGACGGAACTATAACAACATTAAAAAACTATTTTTTAAAAGCGTATTCGTTGTTTTTATCTTTACGGAAAACGCGTAATAAGGTTACTTTTAAATTGTGCATCATAACGGTAAATACCGGTATCATAAACAGTGTTACTACCGCTGAAAGAACCAGCCCCCACGCGAAAACAAGCGCTACGGGTTTTAAGAACGGGTCGTTTGCGCCGAAAAGCCCGTAACCCAGCGGCAATAAGCCCGCGGCCGTGGTTGCGGTGGTAAGGAAAATCGGCCTTAGCCTTGATACTGCCCCGTTTAAAACAGCTTCTTCAAAAGCAAGCCCGCTTTTAATATTTTTGTTTATAAAATCCGTCATTATCAAGGAGTTGTTTACAACCACGCCTGACAGCCCCACAAATCCCATAAACGCGCCGAATGATACCGGCATACCGTGAATTGCAAGCGTAAGCATAACGCCCATAAACCCAAATGGTATCGCAAGCATAATAATAAACGGCTGAACCAGTGAATTAAAAAGCGTGGCAAGTATAATAAATATAAGGAATAACGCCGCGGCAAAAGCGTTTCCTAAAGACCTGAACGTTTCCCGCATTTCTTTAAACTCCCCGCCTGTTATAAATTCAACATCGGGGTATTTCATTTTAAGCGCCTCTATTTTTTCAAGCAGTTTTGAATTTACGCTGTTTACCGTTGTTTCTTTTTTATCAATAGACCCCAGAACATTTATTGCCTTTTTTGTATCTTTATGTTTAAGCACGGAATAACTGTACCCTTTTTCTATTGATACCAGATTCTTCAGGGGTATATTCGCGCCTGTCCTGTTTGGAATTTTAAGAGACAGCAGGTCATCCAATGATTTTATCTCTGAATCTTTTGCCTTTACTATAACGTCTATATCTTCCCCGTCCCTTTTTATTGATGTTACTTTTACACCCGCCACGGCGCCGCGCAGCATCATACCAATATCCGACAGCGCAATACCCGCCTGCGACGCCTTTTTTTCATCCATGATAAGGCGCAGTTCTTTTTTCCCCTGTTCAAGGTCTGCCGATACTTCAGTAACCCCGCCTATGGTTTTTGCCGCCGCGATAAGTTCCGACACCGCGGGCTGAAGTTTTTCATACGAATCACCCACAATCGAATAATCAATATCATTTCTTCCCGGGCCGCCTTCTCTGGTGACTCCGGATATTTTTATGTCGGTCACGCCTTCGGGCCTGCCTACAAACTCCCTTACCGCACTTATCACGTCATTGGTATCTTTGGTTTTTCTTTCGGCTTTTAATTTAAGATAAATTTCTATCTGTGCAAGATTACTGCCGGTTTCGGGCTGCCCCTGGGAGTTTGGATACTTTCCTATATAATAAAAAATTGTTTCCACATCATCTTTTAAAAGATTGCCGTCAAGCTTCTGTTCTATCTGCCTTACAACCTTATCCGTATCCGATATGGAAAAAAGATTATCACACTTTATTTTTATATTTATGGCATCGGTTTCCTGGCTGAAAAATTCCACCCCTTTCAGACCGCCCGCGAAAACCGCTCCCAAAAATATAACCACCATAACGCCTATAAATTTCCATCTGTTTTTCAGGACGGGCGTAAGCGCTTTTAAGTAAATATTTTTAAGTGTATTTGTGAATGAATCCTGCAGCGGCGCCAGCCTGCCGGAACCGCCAAACCGCCCAAAATAAGCCAGATGTGAAGGCAGTATTATGTAGCATTCCATTAACGAAGCGGTAATAGCTATAATAATAGCCGCGGGAATAGGCGACAGAAAACTTCCAAGCACTCCCCCTACCATTAACAGCGGAAAAAACGCGGCTATGGTGGTTGCAACCGATGCGGTTACGGGAATTAACATTTCCGCCGCGCCGTCAACAGCCGACTGCATGGCATTTTTCCCCATTTCCATATGCCTGAAAACATTTTCCCCCACCACTATAGAGTCATCTACAAGAAGCCCCAGCGCCATAACAAAACCAAAAAGCGAAAGCATATTATATGATAATCCAAGCGCTTTTAATATTATAAGGGCCAGCCCAAACGCGACAGGAAGCCCCAGCGCGGTCATTACGGCTATTGACGGCCTTAGCATCAGCAGCAGTATGGCTACAACTAAAAATGCCCCGGCTATGCCGTTTGAAAACACAATATTAAGCCTGTCTTTGACAAATAACGAGGTGTCGTTTGAAAATTTTATCCTGACAGAAGGCGGGATAAGAGTTTTTATGCTTTTGATATTTTCTTTTACGTCCCTGCTGATGCGAAGAGTGTCATCGCCGCTTGTTTTAAGTATGGTAAACAGTATCGCGGTTTCTCCGTCCGCCCTTGTTAAAAAGTCCGAATCAGAAAACCCTTCATAAACATCCGCCACGTCGGCAATTGTTATATATCTGCCCACATCGTTAGACCTTAAAATAACACCGCCGGCGTCTTTGCTGTTTTTAATTTCCGCAAGCGCCCTGATGGAATTTTCATAACCGTCAAACACTTTATTGCCGGCGGGTATTGAAATATTCCTGTTTCTAAGGGCATTGGCAATGTTAAAAAGAGTTATACCGTACTTTCTTTCCTTTTCCGCATCAGATTCAACCCATATAACTTTGTCGTAATAACCTATTTTATCAATCTTTGTGACGCCGCGGATTTTTGACAGCCTGTTTTCAATGAATTTAGCCATTTCTCTTAATTCGCCGTAATTGCTTCCGCCGGAAACAGAAAGCTGTATTACCGGAAATTCATCTGTTGTAAGTTCGCTTACAACCGGGTCCTGCGCGTCGGCGGGCAGCGTGCGTATTTTATCAATCGCCCCTTTGATGTCATTTAAAATAACGGAAGTATCTTTAATTCCGGATTTTAAAGTGACACTTACTATTGAAACCCCTTCGGAAGACGAAGATGTAATACTGTCAATGCCCTTTATTCCGTCTATCGCCTCTTCTATCGGCGTGGTGATAAGTTTTTCAACTTCCTGCGGCGCGGCTGACGGATAAAGCGTCTGTATCACTATCAGCCCGAATTTGATTTCGGGCAGCGCTTCTTTGGGCGAAGTAAGAAATGTATAAAAACCCGCGGCAGTAACAAACACGGCCAGAAGATTTACCAGTATGTGTTTCTTTGCAAAAAATTCAATTAACTTCATATTACCCCCTTTAATAATACAGCGGAAAAACCTTAAACGGCCTTTCCGCTGTATTATAACATTCAGCCTGTATTGAAAAAGAACTTTTATTTAACTGATTTAACGGTTTTAATCTTTTCTGCTGAAAGCCTTTTTCTCTTCCCCGCCTTTTCCAAACATTCTCTTTATGGAAATTTTAAGATTATTGACGGTTACCATAAAACTTGGAATAATAAACAGCGTTACAAAAGAGGCAAACAGCAGGCCCCAGGCAAACACAACCGCCATAGGCGTGATCATAGGGTCGTTTCCGCCAAACCAGCCGTATCCCAGAGGCATAAGCCCTATTACCGTTGTGAAAGTTGTAAGCACAATCGGCCTTAACCTTGTTTTAGAACCTTCAATAATCGCCTGTTCAAAAGGCTTGCCTTCCGCGATCAGCCCGTTTATGAAGGAAACCATAATAAGCGAATTGTTAACAACAACACCGGTTAAGCCCACAAAAGCCATAAACGCCATAAATGAAATTGACATGCCGTGAAATACAAGGGTCCACATAACGCCTATAAACCCAAAAGGTATGGCAAGCATTATTATAAACGGCTGAACAAGAGAATTAAACAGCGTTGCAAGGATAATAAATATCAGAAACAGCGCTACAACAAATGCTTTTCCAAGATCCTGAAAACCTTCAGCCATTGCTTCCTGTTCGCCTCCTGTTTCAAAGCGCACATCCTTATATTTCTCTTCAAATTCCTTAATAACATCTTTCATTTTCATATTAAACATATTTGCGTTTATATTTGGTTCTTTTTTTATCTTTGTTTTCCCGGTTTTAGCCGCTTCCGCCTTAACGCCGTTTGATTCGCCTTTGGCTTTTTTAACGGGTTTTTTAAGCGTACCAACAACTGATACGCTTTTCTTTCCGTCAATATGCTTTAACTGCGAATAAGTTGTACCCTGTTCAACTTTCACGATTTCCCTTAACAGAATCCTGTTGCCCATCATATTGGGAACCTTTAACTGAAGCACATCATCAATAGTGGCTATTGACTGTTCGTTTACCCTTACTTTCACCTCTATGTCTTCGCCGAGTTTTTTAATGGTTTTAAGTTTAAAACCGGCTATCGCGGACCTCATTATTATGCTTGCCTGCGTAAGGTTCACGCCCGCCCTTGAAGCTTTTGCCTCATCAACTACAAACCTTACTTCTTTTTTGCCCTCTTCAAAATCCGTATTTAAAGAAGCAACAGGGTTATAAAACGCCGCGGAATCCTTTTTGGTATCGGCAAAATTAATCTTTTTTACCGCTTCCATAAACTCTTCCGAAACCGCAACCGCCCTGTCAAAACTGTCCGCGGATATGGCAACATCAATTTCTTCGCCTGCCGGAGGGCCGCCTTTAAGAGCTTTAATATCAAGGGTCTTTACGCCTTCCGGCATGCCTATACGGTTTCTAAGCGTTTCAAGTATCTTATTCGCGTCTTTCGTCTTTCTGTTATCTTCTATGTGCAGAATTACCGCTATATTTCCGATATTCGGCGCAAAAGTGGGCGGGCCGTTTGTGGAATTCCACATACCCACAAAACTGTTAACCGCTTCAAGGTCTTTTGGATCAAGCTCTAAAACTATTTTTTCTATATCTTTGACAATTTTTTCCGTGTCATCCACTGAAAACTCTTTATTGGTTTTCAGTTTTATCTCTATTTCATTTACCTGTGAATCCGTAAAAGAAAAACCGTTTCTTAATTCAAGGCCTATACCAAAGATAAACATAAGGGCTATCAGAATTGCGGTTGTGCCCCTTTTATACAGAGTAAGTTCCAGAAGTTTTCCGTATTTTTCCTTAAGCACTTCAAACCAATGTTCCTGTAACTGCTCGCCCTTGCCGCGCGTTTTCTGTTTTACAAAATCCGACAGATGGGAAGGCAGAATAAAGAAGCATTCTATTACAGACGCGGCCAGCGCGATAATTATAACTTTAGGGATGGCGGAAAGGAATTCCCCCATCATGCCGCCTATCATCATCAGCGGCGAGAAAGCGGCAATTGTGGTTGATACAGAAGCTATAACAGGCATTATCATTTCTGATGTCCCGTCCACAACAGCGTTATATGTATCCTTTCCCATTTCCATATGCCGGTAGACATTTTCGCCGACAACAATCGCGTCATCCACAAGCATACCCAGCACCATAATAAAACCGAAAATTGACATCATATTGAATGAAATACCCATCTGGTTTGTTGCAAAAAATGATATTCCAAAAGCTACCGGAAGCCCAAGCGCGGTGAAAACCGCAATAGACGGGCGAAGCAGAAGCATAAGCATGCCCACAACCAGCAGCGCTCCAAACGCGCCGTTTGAATAAAGGACATCAAGCCTGTTCTGAAGGTATATTGACATATCATTTGAAAACGAAACCTTAATATCGCCGTTAAATTCTTTTTCAAGGTTAAGCGCTATTTCACGGACCTGCTTTGCTATTTTAATGCTGTCTTTACCCTGGTTTTTTAAAATATCAAACAGGACCGCCCTTTGCCCCTGCGAGCGAAGATACATATCCTCGTCCTGAAAACCGTCAATTACTTCCGCGACATTTTTTACCTGAAGTTTTCTTCCCGCGTCATTTGAACGGATGATTACATTTTCAACGTCCTCTTTGCTGTCCATAGGCGACAGGAACCTGACGGCATATTCATACCTGTCAAATGTCTTGTTTCCCGCGGGCATTGAAATATCCCTGTCCTGCAGCGTTGAAATAAAGTTGTAAAGGGTAAGTCCGTATTTATCAAGTTCGTTTTTATCAACGTCTATCCACAGGGCTTTGTCGTAATAGCCCCACATTTCTATTTTGCCCACGCCCTTGACTTCCATAAGCCGTTCTTCAAGCCTTTTAGAAGCTTCCCTAAGCTGGGCGTAATCTTTGCCGCCGGAAACAGAAACGTTAATAACCGGAAATATATCAGACGCAATTTCAAAGATATTGGGGTCCATTGCTTCTTCAGGCAGGCCGCTTATCGCGTCAACCGCTTTTTCAATATCATCAAGAGCTTCTTTAATATTAGCGTCAGCAACAAGTTCAATTCCTATCATTGACATGCCTTCAGATGTCCAGGAAGTTATTTTATCAATCCCGTCAACATCTTCTATGGCGTTTTCAATCGGTATAGTCACAAGCTTTTCAACTTCTTCGGAACCCGCCTGCGGATATACGGTAGTTATTACAATATAACCCATCTGTATATTCGGAAACACTTCCTTTGCGGATGTAAAAAACGTATAGAAGCCGATTAACGTGATAAAAACCGCTATTAAATTTACCAGAATACTTTTCTTTACAAAATAACGTATCAGTCCCATGAATTACTCCTTGTCTTTAAGGTATTCATCAAAATACCCGTTATATTTTCCTGAAATTTTACTCCAGTTATTTACCGCCTGAATATATGTAATGAAAGAACCTATTTCGCTTAACTTCGCGGTTGACGCGTCTGTCTGCGCCATTAACAGTTCCCTGGTTGAAGACCTTCCCTGTTTAAAATCTTTTTCTTCTATACCAAGCCTTTTGTTCTGCAGCTGTGTGGCTTCTTTTTTCTTTTCATAATCATTTTTCGCGGACAGCAGTTTTCTGTACCCGTCCCTAATCATTATTTTCATCTGCCTTCTTAAAAATTCATAATCTTCCCGCGCTTTTTTCAGTTTTTCTTCTGTCTGGCTTTTTGCCGCTATGTTTCCCCTGTTCGGGAAAGAATATTTAAGATTAACGCCCACCATAAAATTATTGTAATTATTTGTGGACATAGTGTCAAACGCGCCGTCTAAATCCGTTGCAAGCCCGTCAATTCCATAACTGCCGATAAGGTTAAGTTCCGGAAGCATGTCCGCGAATTTCATTTCATCTTCAATTCCGGTCATATCCATCCCCAGCTTTGCCATTACAACTTCGGGCTGAACATCAACAAGGGTTTCTTCCATTTGAGAATTCAGTTCACCGGGAATCTCTATTTCTTCAACAGCGCCGGTCATTTCAACTTCTATATTTTCCCACTGCGCGTCGGAATAGCCCGCAAGGTTTAAAAACTGCTCTTTGGCAAACTTAACCTGATTCTCTGCCGGTGTAATGCCGGCTTCCGCAGATAATAAGGAAGCCTGCGTCTGATAAACATCCTTTGTTTCCCTCATGCCTATCTGTTTTAAATTCAGCGTTTCCTTATAAAACTTGCTTGCGTCATCGTAAAGCTTTTTCTGTGTTTTCAGCATCTCGTCTGACATATATACAAAATAAAATGATTCACGCAGGGCTGATATCTGATTATAAACAGTATTTTTCAGGGCCTCTTTTGAAAGAAGAATGGATTTCTTTCCTATCTCAATGGCTTTTTCATCGGGCCTGCCCCACACGCCTTTTAAAAGCGGCTGAGAAAGGGAAATTGAAAGCGAAGGGTCATATGTTTCTGCCGGCCCTAAAAACGCCGCCATCATAGGGTCAATATCCCCGTAAAGCATTGTGGTCCTGTCGTTTGTAAGCTTTAACCCAAGAAATCCGCCTGTGAATATTTTCTCTGAAAGCCCCACATTATATGAAAGGACTTTTAATTCGGACGGCGAAAGCGGGGAAGTTGCAATATCCCTCTGCTCTATATAATTAACGCCCGCGTCCAGCATTACGTCAAACATGCCGTATGTCTGCTCTACCACCGCTTTTGAAATCTTATAATCTGAATACGCTTTTGTTATTGATGTGTTTTTTTCAAAAGCATTTTTTAAAGCGGCGTCAAACGTTAAAGGCTCCGCCGCTGCCGTACCCGCGATAAATACCGCGCTTAAAACCAGTGCGATTAATCTTTTCATTTTTCTCCTCCAAAGTTATCCGGATGTATATTATTTTCCAAATTTGACCGTAATTCAGTAAGCAGTTTTATAAGCTGCCTTTTTTTAACGTCAGAAAAATTCTGATAAATATTATTTACCCTGTGAGCTTTTTTCATTCTTGATTCAATATCCGAAAGAAGCAGCCCGCCCTTACCGGTAATTTCCACCTGTACAGCCCTTTTATCTTTATTGCTTGAACTTTTTTTAGCGTAATTTTTCACTATCAGTCGTTGAACAGCCCTTGAAATGGCAGGCGCGTCCTGAAGCGTTATATCGCCAAGCGCCTTCTGCGTAAGAGCGCCTTTGCTTCCAAGAATCATCATTATCTGCCATTGCTCCGGGGTAAGGTTATACCTCATAAGCATTCTTGCCCCTTCCCTGCGCATCATCATTCCTGTACGGTAAAGGTTCCATCCCACCTGATTATTCAGGCTCTTATCTTTTTTCTTTTCAACCATCTCAACCTACCCGCCTTTTGTTAATTTCAGGTTAACAGAATGTTAATACTTGTCTAAGCAACTATATTGTTGTTCGGACAAGTATATATAATTCCACAAT
>JAFGWA010000035.1 GCA_016937715.1 Candidatus Goldiibacteriota bacterium | reverse complement strand
ATTAATCCGGTTCAGGGAATGAAAAGGATGTTTTCGCTTCGCTCGCTTGTGGAACTTATAAAATCCATTATAAAAATAGCCATAATCGGCTATATTTTCTGGTCCACTGTAAGAAAAGTAATGAATGATATTTTTATGACTCCGCTTATGGATATGGAAACATATTTTTCTTTTGCTGCAGGGACGGCTTTAAAGCTTGCCGCCAAGATTGTGGGCGCTTTTATTGTTTTTTCCCTTGTGGATTTTCTTTATCAGAAATGGCAGTATAATGACAATTTAAAGATGTCAAAACAGGAAGTTAAAGATGAATACAAACAGCTGGAAGGCGATCCGATGATAAAGTCCAGGATAAGAAGTATTCAAAGGGAAATGGCAAGAAAAAGGATGATAAGCGAAATACCGCAGGCAGACGTTGTAATTACCAATCCCACTCATGTTGCGGTAGCCCTTAAATATGATGAAACCGGCGAAAAAGCGCCGTTTATAGTGGCAAAAGGAATGAATTTTATGGCTGAAAAAATAAAGGAAATTGCCAGGAAAAACAGGGTGGTAATTGTGGAAAATCCCCCTTTGGCAAGGACACTTGTAAAGCTTGAACTTGGATGGGAAATACCGCCGGATATGTTTCAGGCAGTGGCTGAAATCCTGGCTTTTGTCTATCAAACAAAGGGCAAAATAAGACTTGATGAAAATGAAAAAAAAGTGGATAATAAGCCTTTAAGAGATGATATTATACCGTATATTGGAGGTAGTTAATAATGCCGGCTGCCAGCCCTGATACCGGATTTTCTGCTTCATTAAGAAGATCCACAGATTTTATAGTAGTATTCGCGATTGTCGCGGTTGTTTTAATGATCGTTGTTCCTTTACCGCCGTTTCTGTTGGATTTACTTCTTGTATTAAACCTGGCGCTGGCGCTTGTTGTGCTGATTGTTACCATGTATGCTAAAGAACCGCTGCAGTTTTCCACTTTTCCTACTTTGCTTTTAATTGTAACGGTTTTCAGGCTTGCGCTGAATATTTCCGCCACCAGGCTTATCTTAAGCCAGCCGCTGGATGTGGGTGAAGTAATCCCGACATTCGGAAATTTTGTTGTGGGCGCGCAGGACATGAGCGGACTTATAATCGGGCTTGTTATTTTCACCATAATCATACTTGTACAGTTTGTGGTAATCACTTCCGGCGCCCAGCGTGTGGCTGAAGTTGCGGCAAGGTTTACCCTTGACGCTATGCCGGGAAAACAGATGGCAATTGACGCTGATTTAAACGCCGGGCTTATCACTGATGAAGAAGCAAGGGGAAGAAGAAGGTCAATAGAAAGGGAAGCGGATTTCTATGGTTCAATGGACGGTGCCAGCAAGTTTGTAAGGGGTGATGCCATTGCCGCAATAGTAATTGTCCTTATAAATATCATTGCCGGATTTTTCATAGGCATAATTTTCCACGGTATGACTCTTGCGGACGCCGCGATGAGATACACGGTATTAACGATAGGCGAAGGCCTTGTCACACAGATTCCCGCGCTTTTATTATCTGTAGGCACGGGTATTATAGTCACAAGGGCGGCGTCAGACGCCAACCTTGGGCAGGATTTCGCGGGAGAGTTATTCGCGCAGCCAAGGGCAATTGCCCTGGTGGGTGTGGTGCTGTTCTTTATGGGTTTTGTTTTCCCTTCGTGGCTTGTAAAAATACCTTTCTTCATGATGGCGGTAATTGCGTGGACCGTTTCTTACATCATAGGCGTGGCTGATAAAAAGATTGCTCAGCAGACCGCGGTCACCAAAGAAAAAGAAGAACAGACAAAACGCGAACCGGAAAATGTAATGCCGTTAATTCAGGTTGATACAATGGAACTTGAAATTGGTTTCGCGCTTATACCGCTGGTGGATCCGTCACAGGGCGGCGATCTGCTTGACAGGGTAACGATACTTAGAAAACAGACTGCGTTAGAACTGGGGCTTGTGGTTCCCCCAATCAGAATACGCGATAATATGCAGCTTTCTTCCAATGAATATGTGGCGAAAATAAAGGGTGTTGAAGTTTCCAGGGGTAAAGTGGAAATAGGCTATTATCTTGCCATGAAACCGGGATCGCAGGCTATGGATATTGAAGGTATTCCCGCTAAAGATCCGGCGTTTAACCTGCCCGCGAAATGGATAAAAGAAAGCGAAAAGAGAAACGCGGAATTAAAAGGGTACACGGTTGTGGATGTGCCTTCGGTTATATCCACCCATTTATCTGAAATTATCAAAGCCCACGCTGACGAACTGCTTACAAGGCAGGAAGTACAGCAGCTTATTGACATGGTAAGAAAAACAAATGCCGCGGTTGTGGATGAACTTATACCCGGCGCGCTGTCAGTAGGGGAACTTCAGAAGGTATTGCAGAACCTTATAAGGGAAAAAGTTTCAATCAGGGATCTGGTTACAGTTTTTGAAACGCTTGCCGACCACGCCAAGTCTACAAAAGACACAGAAGTGCTGACGGAATTTGTAAGGCAGGCAATGGCAAGGTATTTTACGCACAAGTATTCCAAAGACGGCATAATTTTCGCGATAACAATTGATTCGGAACTTGAACAGCACATACTTGAATCTTTAAGGCAGGCGGATAAATATTCAAGTGCCGGCCTTGACCCCCATGTGATACAGGGTATATATAACAGCGTTATTAATGAATTCAAGAGAAATGCAGGAAAAGAATATGATCCTGTAGTGCTTTGTTCGCCGCTTATAAGGGGTTATTTCAGGAAAATAGTGGAAAAAATACTTCCCAATCTGGCCGTCCTTTCATACAATGAAGTTGTGCCAAAGGTTGAAGTGCGGTCTGTGGGTATGGTAAAAGTTCCCCTATGAGAATAAAGAAGTTTGACGCTGAAACATTACAGGGGGCGCTTGCCAAGGTAAAAAAAGATTTTGGCCCCGAAGCTGTCATTCTTCACACAAAGAAATACAAAAAAGGCGGAATATTCGGTCTGTTTGGAAGCGAACGCACGGAAGTCACAGCCGGAATAGACATCAATATAGAAAAACCAAGGGCCCCTCAATTTATGCCTGCTGCCCAGCAGCCTGTATCTTCTTATGGCAGAACACAGCAGGTAAATCAGCAGTATATTCCTCAGCCTGTGCAAAGGCAGGCAGCGCCTATACAGCAGCAGACTTCCCAGGTAAATATGGATATGATAGCCAATTACAGGCGAGTGGAAGATATATCGCTTAAGAATGAATCTTTTGCCAGAGAATTAAATGAAGGTAAAATATCCCTTGGCGGAAATATCAGGGGGATGAAAGAACCTTCAGCTGCCGGAGTGAACTTAAAGGACGGCATAGGCAGGATACAGAAACTGCTGCTTGATAACGGGGTGGAAGAGAATCTTGTTTTCAGGACGCTTCAGACAATTAATTCCCAGCTGTCAGACGCGCAGATAAATAATAAGCAGTACATAGACAACTATCTTCTGGACTATCTTTCCGGGATGATAAAAGTTTCCGGCCCTTTTAAGACGGCTGCGGGCACTCCTAAAATTATTTCATTTATCGGGCCTACCGGCGTGGGCAAGACCACTACGCTTGCCAAGTTAGCCGCAAAATACGCGCTGGTGGAAAATAAAAAAGTTGTGCTTGTAAGCGCGGATACTTACAGAATAGCCGCGGAAGCCCAGTTGAAAAAGTACGGGGAAATAATGGGGATTCCGGTGGAAATAGTGCTTACGCCCGCGGATTTCAAAAAGGTAATTAACAAACATATGGATAAGGATATTATATTTTTTGACACAGCCGGAAGAAGCCCGCGGAATAAAAAACAGCTTATGGAACTGAAGGAATTTATGGAAGTTTATTCGCCCATGGAAACGCACCTGGTGGTAAGCGCTGTTACAAAGTATTATGACGCTTTAAGTATAATCAATAATTTTGGCATGGTGCCAATTCACAGGATTCTGTTTACCAAACTTGACGAAACAAAGAATTACGGGATGCTTCTTAACTTAAGCGTGGGTTCGGGAGGAATTCCTGTTTCATATCTTACCGTTGGCCAGACCGTGCCAGATGACATTGAAGTGGCGGATTCCGGCGTTATGGCAAGACTAATATTAAAAGGAGACTTTGAAGCTTGGATCAAGCAGAGAAACTTAGAGAGTTAGTAACCGCTAAAAGGCAGAGCGAACCGGATGCCGCCAATAACGGCGATGAAAATCAGGACCCAAAGGGTAATGAGAATAAAATTCATCATTCCAAAAGCTCCACGAAGGTAATAGCCGTTTCAAGCGGTAAAGGCGGGGTGGGTAAAAGCAATTTTACCGTTAACCTTGCGATTGAACTTTCAAAGCTTGGCAACAGGGTTATGATATTTGACGCGGACCTTGGGCTGGCAAACGTTGATATAATTTTCGGAATAAATCCGCGTTATAATCTTACCCATGTTATAAGGGAAGAAAGAAGTATAAAAGATATTATTACAGAGACTGAATACGGTGTGAAACTTATTGCCAGCGGGTCGGGGGTAAAAGAGCTTGCTAATTTAAGCAATGTGCAGAGGGAAAAGTTTATAACCCAGCTTGCGGAAGTTGAAGACATGGTGGACATACTTCTTATTGATACGGGAGCCGGAATAAGCAAGAACACGCTTAGTTTCATCTATGCTTCCGACTATGGAATAGTAATAACAACGCCGGAGCCGACAGCCCTTATGGATGCCTACGGGCTTATTAAAGTGGTGTCTTTAAGCAAAGAAGCGGTGCCGTTGAAGCTTATTGTCAACATGGCAAATTCAAAAGAAGAGGCAAAAGAAATAGCTTCAAGGGTAATCCTTTTATCAAGGCGTTTTTTAAATACGTTTGTGGAATCTTACGGTTTTATTTACAGGGATAAAGCGGTATTAAACAGCGTTATGTCCCAGAAGCCGTTTTCGGTTCTGCATCCGGATTCCAGGGCGGCAAACTGCGTAAAAGAAATAGCGGAAAGAATATCTGACAGGTTTGTAAAAGAACGCGGCGGTGAAAAAAAGCCTAACAATATTACAGAAGCGTTTAAAAAAGTATTTGATATTTTCAGGTAATATAAACTGAATTTTACGGAGGGTAAAAATGGCACAAAGAAGGAATTTTGTTAGGCTCTCTAAAAAAATCAAGGTTGAATTCAGGCAGATTGTTGAAAGGTACGCGAATGCATCCGTTCCGCCGAACATATCATACACCACATCCATAAGCGGAAACGGCCTTACCATACTTTCGGGCAAAGACATAAAAAAGGGGACGAAATACGAAATTGATATTTTTGTCAAGGATGGTACGGATTCCCCCATAACGGCAGCGGGAGAAGTTTTGGGTTCGGAAGAAATTGAAAAAGGGCAGTTTGAACTTAAGTTAAAAATAACGGAGATTGATGAAGCGGACAGGGACAGGCTTGCAAGTTATATTATCAGGGAAGATTTAAAAGTAAAGAATGCCGCAAAGAAAACATCAAAGAAAACAAAATGAACAGGCGGCTTGCTGCGGAAATTTCGCTGCTTATAGGCAGCGCGGGGTTCTTTATAGGAGGCCTGGTAAGTATAAATAAAGAAATAAACGAGATACTGCTTTCCGCTGTGCTTATCGGGGTAACATCTTTTTTTATGGCATTTTTTGGAATTCACCTTATATTTCATGAAGAGATGGAAGCGCTTTCGAAAAAAATAAAAAAAACCGGATATAATACGGAAATTAAACACCCTGCTGCGCCGGTAAAAGAACCTGTAAAGGGCAAAAAGATAGATTTAACTGCTGGAAATAATAACATAGAAGACCTGTTCAGGTAAGGGGAGTTAATTGGAAACAAACGGGGATTTGTGGAAAAGCTACGCTAAAAACAGGGACGATAAAACAAGGGAACAGATTATTAAAGCGTATCTTCCGCTTGTAAAATATTTTACCGACAGGATATCATATCAGCTGCCGGCAGAAGTAAGAAAAAATGACAGGGAAGACCTGTACATAGAGGGTGTTATAGGCCTGATAGAAGCTGTGGAAAAATTTGATATCGCCAGAAATATCAAATTTGAAACCTTTGCATCCAAAAGGGTAAGAGGGGCAATAATAGATTCGTTAAGAAAAGAAGATTTACTGCCTAAAAATGTCAGGGAAACGGCAAAAAAGGTGGAAAATGCTTATATAGCAACGGAAAGCAGGCTTGGCAGGCCGGCTACGGATGAAGAAATGGCAGAAGAATTAGGGATGACAACGGAAGCTTTTTATGATATATTGGATAAAATTAAAGGAATTACCCTGCTTTCGCTTGACGGGGATATATTAAGCAGGAACGGGGAAAAATTCAGTTTTGAAGATATTTTGGGTGATGAACCGGCAGTCCTTATTGAATTTGAAAAAGATGAAGTTAGAGCCATGCTGGCGGGCTTCATAGACGCTCTTGATAAAGATGAAAGAACAGTCCTTGAATGTTATTACTGGCATGAAATGAATTTCAAGGAAATAGGCAAAGTGCTTGATGTTTCTGAATCAAGAGTGTGCCAGATACACACAAAAACGGTATTAAGATTAAGAAGCGGTTTTAAGAAAACCGCATAATGAGAGGTGAATTTATGGTGGATATGGACGGTTATTCAACAGTTACTACGGAAGATGACGGGGTTTATCTTACGGTATTTGCACCCAAAGGCAAAGGGCTTAAAGTTGAACTTGCCTCTATTCAGCAGGAACTTGCAAAACATCAGATAAAGGATCTGGATTTTAAAGCTGTTGAGCGTGCCGTAAGGGAAGCCACCGGCCAGCCTGTTTTAATTGTGCAGGAACGCATTGATGTTAAAGACGGACAGATATTTGTGAAAGTTGACCCGGAAGAAATGAGCGCCATGATTACAATTGTCCCCCCGCAGGGCGGCGGCAAAGAGATAGAAGAAGAAGATGTTATTAACGCGTTAAAAACAGAAGCGGTATCATTTGGAATTAAACATGATGTCATAAAGGCGCTTGTATCCAAGGCTAAAGAAGCAAAAAATGACCCTACTGTCCTGCTTGAAGCCATTGAAGATGTGGTTGCGGAAGGCCAGGGCGTTATTAACGGTGAAGACGCAAAGCTGGAACTTTTATTTGATAACGCTCTTAAGACAGAAGCATCCGCATCGGAAGGCGCTGAAGGCGCGGTTGATTATAAAAATGTGCAGAGCCTGCAGAACGTGAAAAAAGGACAGGCTCTTGCAAAAAAAGTCCCGCCGACAAACGGTGTTAACGGTATGACGGTTACGGGAAAAGAATTAACAGCCGCTAAAGGAAACGAAGTAAAGTTTCTTATGGGTAAAGGCGTGGAACAGGCAATGGGCAACGCCGAACTTTATGTGGCTTCCAATGACGGACAGGTGGTTTATAAAAACAATAAACTTGAAGTACTTGAAATATTTGAAGTTCAGGGAGACCTTGGCCTTGCCATAGGCAATATTGATTTTGTGGGAACGGTAATAATACACGGAAGTGTGGGGGAATATGTTATTAAGGCCGGGCAGGATGTCGTAATTGACGATGTCGCTGACGGAACTGAAATTTATGCCGGCGGAAAAGTTACTGTGAAAGGCGGTATTGTAGGAAAAAAAGCAAAAGTTGTGGCGCAGGATGAAGTAAACACAAAATACATCCGTAACGCTTACGTGGAAACAGAAAAAAGTATCATAGTAAATGAAGCTGCCATGCATTCCACGCTTGTGGCAGGGGATAAGATAGGCATAATGGGAGCCAAAGGGCTGCTGGTAGGCGGAACAATAGCGGCAGGCCATGAAGTAACAGCAAAGGAAATAGGGGCAAAGATGGCGACGCCGACGGAAATAACAATAGGTGAAACCCCCAAGATGAGGGAAGAAATGGCAAAAGCCACATCAGAATTAAGCGGAATCAACGAACAGCTTGATAAGACTAAAAAAGGTATTTTATTCTTAAAAGACCTTCAGCAGAAATCCGGAGGACAGCTTCCGCCCGATAAAAGGGACTTAATGGCAAAACTTACAAGGACTCAGTTTAAACTTATGACTGACCAGAAAAAGTGGGAAGAAACAAAGTCTAAACTGGATGCAAAAGCAAAAGAAATGCAGACCACAAAAAGAGGCAAAGTAAACTGTATGGGTATGGTTTACACCGGAGTAAAAGTCATAATAAACAAAGCCCAGCGAACAGTAAATGACGAGCTTAAGTATTGTACATTTGTAGAGAAGAACGGCGAAATTCAGGTTCTTCCGTTCTCCGGATAAACGGATTCACACAAAAAGGCGGTGACGCGCAGTGAGATTATACGATATGCAGGTTATGATCACCGCGTCCGTTTTAGCGTCAAAATATAATGACGCGCTGCTTTCAGGGGTTCAGACCGCGCAATCAAAAGAAATGCTTAAACTTCAACAGGACGCGGAACACCGTAAAGACCAGGTGGTTGATCCGGAAAATAAATCGGAAGCATCCGCTATAGCCGAAAAAAAAGAAAATACAAGACAATGGAAAAAAAGTTCGTTTGATCAGAAAAGCGGCAGGGATGAAGCCGGATTAACACCGCAGGCGGATGATAACGTCAAGCCCGATTTAAAAAATCATATAATTGATATTAAGGCGTAAACCATGACAACGGCACTTATAATTCTAAATATACTTCTTTTGGCGGCGGTTATATTTTTGTTTTTAAAAAAACCAAAAGAAAAAAGCGGTGTTTTATCAGAGCTTGAAGACATTGAACTTATAGAGTTTCAGCATAATATGCGCCAGCTTGTGGAAGAAATGGAAAAATCAGCCTCTTTAGGCGTGTCGTCAATAAACAGCGCCAAAACAGAGCTGGATAAAAAATTGAAAGAGACTGAAACAGTTATAAAAGAACTTAAATACCTGCTTGAAAGAAACAGGCTGCAGAGAACTGCTGAATATAAAACGGAGATATCTTCGGTTCAGGAACCTGCAGCAGCTGTGCCTGTTGTGCAGGAAGCAAAACCCCAGGCAGAACCGGCAATAATTACAAGGCAGCCTGCCGTATTTGAAATTAAAGAAGAACCCAAAAATCCAAAGCAGGCTGTAAAGCCATCCGTTAAAGATAAATATGACAGGGTGGGTAAACTGCTGGATAACGGCATGGCTGTTCAGGAAATTGCTTCGGTGACCGGGATGTCATTTGGGGAAATTGAACTTATTAAAAACCTAAAAAAACAGTAAAGAAAACCTTTTATTTTCCGATATATTATTTATAAAGGCACAGTTGCTTTATTTAATTTAAGGCGGTGAATATGGCTGTTTCGGGTTTATCAGGTAATTTATTTGAACTTTTAAGTTCACAGGATAAAAAAGTTTCAGACCTGTTTGCCCTTTTAAAGGCCGGTGATACTTTAAAAGGCAGGGTAATTGAAGTCATTCCTTCCGACAATAAGGCGATAATCAACTTTAAAGGTTATAATGTTATATCCCAACTGCCAAATAACGCGCCGTTGTCCAAAGGCGATGCGATAACGGTTCAGGTTTCGCAGATGGGTGAAAAAATATTTATGAAACTGATACCTGACGGCCTTGCCGCGGCAGGCAAACTTATGCCTTCGGCGGTGTCTGTTCAGCCGGCGGCAGAACAGGTGGCAGCTCTTCTATCCGCCATAAAAGTACCGGTTAATGAACAAAATATCTATACCGCCATGAAACTTGCGGATTATCAGATAGCGGTAACAAAAGAAAATATGAATCAGATACACACCGCGCTTAATAATTACATGTCACAGAAAGGCGTAGACGCGTCATCTTTAAATTCTGTTTTTGACAAAGCGGCCGCCCAGACCGCTTCTTTCAGGCAGGATTCCATAATCGCAATGATGTCGCTTAATTTAAAGCTTAATCAGGCTGTTAAAACCATGGCGGGTATAAAAGACCCTCAGGTAATTAACGCGTTAAAGCAGGAAGTTTCCGCTGCCATGATTAATAGTATCAACACGGTTAATTCAGCGGCAAAGTCGGCTGATGATGTGTCGGTTAATGTAAAAGACGGCAGTGTTACGCTGAATGTTAATAATACCGGCAAAGAACTTTTATCGCTTTTTATGAATAAAGCCGCGGGAGAAAATCTCGCAAAGCCTGCCGAGGTGAATAATTTTCTGAACGCGGCGATGTCATCTGATAAACAGCCGGTTACCGCAAAGTTTGCGTCAGGCGCGGAAATTTCATATAATCCGGTTAAACTTGAACTGAACATCAGTTTTCCGGGTATGAATGCCGCGTTAAACACTGTTGTGCCTTCTGGAAACCCGGAGCTTGCCGCTGCTGCCGCAAAAAGCCTTGCGGGAAGATTTTTTGAACCTTCAATTAAACCGGAAACTTTTAAGCCTGCAGAAATGCCTTTGGGACAGAAAGTTTTGGCCGGAGCCGGATTAAATTTAAATAAAGATATATTCGCAAGGATAATGGCAATAGGAAATAATACGGAACAGCGGGGATTACAGGCAAACGCAGGAAGGGAAGATATGGCGCCGCAGGTAAAAAGCGCAAGAGATATGGCGTCAGCGATAACTGATTTTACAAAGAATCTGGCGCAGGCGGCATCCGCGGTTAAAAACGGCAATTCTCAACTGTCAGGTGAAATATTACGTGTTTCGGAAAAACTTAATGAATTCATAAAAGCAAATTCAAAAGTTATATTTGGAAATGCGACGGCGGCAGAAGCCGCTAAATTTACTAAAAATGCGGCTGAATTTGTGGAAAATAACATTAACAGCAGCATATTAAAAGACTTTTTTGTTAAACCTGAAATTAACAGTACCGCAGTAAATCTGCCGGTTACTAAATTTGACGTGGAATCGGCAATTGAATCCCTGATATTTTTAAAATCAAGGGAAATGCCCCTTGATAATACAAAGTTTACGGATATCATGAATAAGTATTTCTCCGGGGATATCAAATTAAATCAGAATCTGGAAGCTTTAAACGCATCACTTTCGCGTTTTTTAGCCGCGGGAGAATCTATGCGTGCCGCGGGATATAATGAATCAAAAAGCATGCAGCTTGCAGCCGGCATAAAAGAAGCAATAGCACAGATATCAATTAAGCCGTCTGACCGGGCGGTAATGGACGGGCAGATTAAAAATTTTATAGAAAAAAGCGGAATAACACTTGAAGCGCAGGTTAAGGATATTTTTTCGGGGAAAGCGCACGGTTTTTCTGATGGTCAGTCAAAAGAAGCGTTGATTAGCGGCGCAAGGCAGAATATGAAGTCGCTGCTTGTCGGCCTTGAAGCGGAATTATCGGTTTTTGAACGTAATACATCCGCGGCGATGAAAAATGCGGACAATGACACGTTGTCTGTGATAAAAGATACTGTTAACGGCGCAAGAGAAAGCGTCAAAGACACGCTTAATAACCTTAATGCCATGCAGTTTATAAATCAGAAACCGGCAGCGTATGAAATCATTTACACGCAGATACCGCTTCTTATGGATAACAAACTGTTTAACGGAGAGCTTCAGGTGTGGTACAGAAAGGGCTCGTTAAAAGAAAACCTTGAAGCGAAAGAGCCGGTAAATATTATGTTTGTCCTTAACACTTCCAAACTTGGAAACGTTAAGGTCAGGATGACGGTTTATAAAAATGACGTTGAATGCACTGTTATTGCGGATAACGAAAAGGCCAAACAACAGCTTACAAAGATGAAAAATGATTTTTTAAAGGGTATAGAAACAATAAATTACAGCATGAGAAACTTTATGATAAAGACAGAAGAAGCCGGAGAACAGGTATCTTCCCCTGAATCTGACGGTTATATCAATCTTGGAAATATTAACTTAAAGGCCTAAAAGGGGAAACGTTATGCCGGAAAAAAAGTTAAACGCAATTGCGGTTAAATATGACAAAGATAAAGACGGAGCCCCCAGAATTGCGGCAAAAGGCAAAGGTAATATTGCCGAAAAGATAATAGAACTTGCCAAAAAAAATGATATTCCGCTGTACGAAGATCCTGATTTAATTGAAGTTCTGTCAAAACTTGACCTTGGTCAGGAAATACCGTCTGAACTTTATAAACTTATAGCGGAAGTCCTTGTTTATGTTTATAAGGCAAACGGCAAATCGGGCAATATTCTTTTATAACTTCAGGAAACCGGAGGAAAAATGAGAAAGACATTAATTTGTGCCGGCTTATGCTTATTTATATCCGGATGTGATTTCAACGGCATCAAAAGTTTTAAAGGGTATAAGAACTATGGCGGTAAAACTTATGACAGTGTCAGGTCAATATGTAATAACCCAAAAGGCGGTTATTTTCTTGCCGGTATGACCAATTCCTTTCCGGGCGGTACGATTGACGGTTATCTTGTTAAAATTGATGAAAAAGGCAGGGAAAAATTCAGCCGCAATTTTGGAGAAAAAGGGGATGACCGGTTATTTAAAGTTATAACCACAAAAGACGGCTTGTTAATGTGCGGTTATAGCGATTCCAAGGGCGCGGGTTTACGGGATGCGTATCTGGTAAAAACCGGTTTTGACGGTAAAGAAATATTTCAGTCATATTTTGGCGGGCCGGGAAATGATGAAGCGGCAGGAATGTGCGAAAGTCTAAACGGGAATATCGCCATGGCCGGCAACTCATCTTCTTTCAGCGGGTCAAATGCCATAGAAATATATTTTGTATTAGCTGACAAAAACGGGAATAAGTTATTAACCAGGACTTATGGCGGCGGTAAATTTGATTTTGGCACCGCGATAATATCAGCTGATGACGGTTTTGTAATGGCAGGCAGGTCCTCTTCGTGGTCAAAAGGCGGATATGACGGTTTTGTTATGAAACTGGACGCAAAAGGAAACAGCCTTGCTTTTAAAACGTTCGGTGATAAAGGATACGACGGCTTTGAAGATATCATAAAAACTTCGGACGGAGGATATGCTGTTGTCGGTGAAACCTCAGATACGGCAAAAGACGGCAATTCCGCGCAGGTTTATCTTTTAAAACTTGACGGGCGGTTAAACGCTGTATGGGAAAAGACTTACGGCGGCAAGCTGATTGATACGGGAAAAACGATAATTGAAGACGGTAAAAATTATGTAATAACTGGTACAACTGATTCGTACGGCAATGGTTCTTCTGATATTTTTGTAATGAAAGTTGACGCTTCCGGAAATTCGCTGTGGACTTCAACTTTTGGCGGAAGAAAAGATGAATACGCCGCAGGTACGGTAAAAGCGCCGGACGGAGGTTATGTTACGGCCGGCTGGACAGGCACTTATGGAAAAGGCGAATATGATGCTTTTGCCGCGAAAATTGATAACAAAGGAATTCTTAAATAAGGATTTTGGTATAGGTCATAAAAAGGTTTAAAAGTTACTATTCTTCAGGTTCTTCGTTATCATTTTCAGGTTTTTTATTATATTCAGTATTGTCTGTTAAGCCTGATTCGGATTCTTTTTCCGGTATTATACCTGAAGGAAGTTCTTTATCTATCATGGATATAAGGTTTTCAACTCTGTTGCGGACAGCCTGAAATTGTTCTTTTGGAATGTATTTTTCTTTTAAGTTCTTTTTTGCTTCAAACAGTTCGTCCGCAAGGTTAATGGCTGCAAGTATTGCTATTTTTTTGGTATCTTTAAGCCCTGTGGCGTACTGAACTTCCGTCATTTTATTGTTGATATACGCTGCAAGGGAAGTGATATATTCCGGTTCGGCTACGCCTTTTATTGTATATTCGTTGCCGAAAATATTCACTGTAATTACGGATTTATCCATTGCTGTCATCCTCTTGGCCTGTGCCGGATACTTTTTTCAACTGGTCAAGCATCCTTGTGATTTTAACCGTTAAAACGTTTCTTTCCTGCCTGTATTTATCAACAGTCTTTTTAAGCGTTTCAAGTTCGTATAGAATTTCGGGCGATATGGCATCAGCCCCCGAAGAAAGGTTTTTAATTTCGTCCTTCAGCCTTGTGTTTTCGGCGTGAAGGTGATTAACGGCAAGCAGCAGCTCTTTTACCTTTTCTTCAAGAATCTCAATGGCGATAAGAGGCATTTATGACCTCAGCTCCGCGTTTATTTCTTTCTTAAGCCTGTTAATTATGGTATCCATGATTTTGTTAATTTCGGTTTCGGATAAAGTCCTTTTGTTTGACTGAAAAACTATATTGTAAGCAAGGCTTTTAAAACCGTCGGGCACCTGTTTGCCTTTATATATGTCAAAAAGGCTTATGGATTTTATAAGCGACTGCCGGCCGTCTTTAATAATATCTTCCACGGCAGAGTGCGGCACTTCGTTTTTTAATAAAAGGGCAAGATCCCTTTTAACCGAAGGATAAACCGAAAGCTTTGTCAGTCGCTTTACGGGTTTATAAAGTGAATACAATTCTTCAAGATTTATTTCCAGCAGATAGGCTTTCTCTTTAAGTTTGTTGTCATAAGCTATTTCTTCTTTTAATCCGCCGATTGTACCCACGCGCCTGCCGGAAATGAAGATGCCGGAAGAGTATTCCAGAAACTCCGGATAGTATGAATCCGGCGTGTATATTGGCATTTCGTCCGTATTAAGAAGGGCATGCAGCCCTGAAACAGCCGCTTTAAGATAATAAAGGTCGGTTTTCAGCAGCTTGCCGCTGAATGACGGCTCCATTATATTGCCGTATGAAACGGCGCTTAAATGAGGGGTCTGGGTGTAATTGCCTTCAAGGGGGCGCGAAAAAGTGTTTGCAATTTCAAAAAGGTGAACATTTTCGTTTTCTTTATTGTAATTAAAAATAAGGTTTTTTATCATGTCCGGTATCATGGTGGTTTTCATATGCGATTCTTCTTCGTTAAAAGGGTTGGCAATTGCCGCAGGGGAAGGGTGCGCATAGGCCTCTGCTTTAAGTTCCTTTAAAAGTTTTTTATTCATGAAACTGTAATTAACCGCCTGAGAAAAACCAAATGAAGCCATTGTATTGCGGGCTTTGCTTATAAACTGCTGCAATTCGGGGCTTGTGCCCAGCGTCACGCGCGTTAAAGGCATGGTCATGGGAATGTTATCATAGCCGTATATCTGGGCGATATCTTCTATTAAGTCAATTTCTTTTTCTATATCAACCCTGTAACCCGGGACGCAAACTGTCATTGTAACGCTGTCTTTGGCGGTGACGGTAAAATTAAGGTCTTTAATTACAGCCTCCGCGGTGTCCGGAGTGAAGGGGATGCCTGTTATTTTGCCAAGTGTTTCAAAACGCACCTTTATTTCTTTGGGCGCGGTTTTAACGGGGTAGATATCTATTATTTCAAAAGACGCTTTTCCGCCTGCTGTTTCTATAATAAGGTTAACCGCGCGGTTCATGGCGTTTATGGTGTTGTCAATATCAATGCCGCGTTCAAAACGGTAAGAAGAATCTGACTTAATGGCAAGGCTTCGCGAGGTCTTTCTGACAGAACCTGGTTTAAAGAAAGCCGATTCAAGTACAATTGTTGTTGTTGAATCTGTAACGGAAAAATGCTCGCCGCCCATTACGCCGGCTATGGCCGCCGGTTCCGCGGAATCGGCAATCATTAAATCTGTTTCTTTGGGTTCGTATGTTTTGCCGTCAAGCGCCGTTATTTTTTCGCCCTTTTTTGCCGTACGTATTATTATCTTATTGCCCTTAAGTTTTGCGTGGTCAAAAGCGTGAAGCGGCTGGTTTAATTCCAGCAGGACAAAATTGGTGACGTCCACAATGTTGTTAATGGGGCGTATGCCGGATGAAATAAGTTTTTCTTTAAGCCAGTCAGGGGAATCTTTCACGGTTACGTCCTTTATTATTCTGGCGGCGTAACGCGGGCATCGTTCAGGCGACTGATTTTCAACCTGAAGCATTGAATTGATATCAAGCTTTGGGTCAATGTATGTATCCTGCAGGGACCAGGACGGCATCTTAACGGGTTTTTTATATACGGCAGACGCAAGCCTTGCAATTCCTGTTATGCACAGCAGGTCAGGCCTGTTGGGGGTTATTTCAAAGTTAAAAACAGTATCGGGTTTAACCGGTGAAAATTCGGAGCCAAGCGGGTATTTAGCTTCATCAAGAAGCATTATGCCTGAATGGTCATCGCCAAAACCAAGTTCGCGGCCGGAACACATCATGCCTTCGGATTCAATCCCGCGGATTTTGCTTCGTTTAATAGCAACGCCGCCCGGCAGGGTAGCGCCAAGCCTTGCAAGGGGCACTATCTGGCCTTCTTTAATATTAGGAGCGCCGCATACCACTTTATACGTCTGCGTGCCGTCTGTCACGTCACAATAGGCCAGTTTATCAGCGTTAGGGTGTTTATCTATTTTAAGTATCTTTGCGGAGACTACATTGGAAATTTCAGATTTTTTCTCTATAATTTCTTCGCAGGCAAGCCCGGACATATATAATTTTGAAGCGAATTCTTCTGAAGGGGTGTTAACATCTATATATTCTTTAATCCAATTGTAACTTGCAAGCATTATAAATTAATCCTCCTGTATAATATGAAACAAAATAGTATTCTTAATCCTTCATAGAACTGTTTAGATTATACAATAATGGCAAAATATGTCAATTTTAATGTATTCGTTTAAGAAAAACGGAATAGCACTAAAATCATGAAAAGCCATTTAAAATATAGAGGTTTTAGGTTTTTTGCTCTAAAGGTATAAGAATGCGCATAATCACTTAATTTTAATAAAATGCGGATTTTTATAGGCGCATATCGCAAATTTAAAACATATTTCTTGCCATAAACTTTAAATCATAGTAATATTCGTAAAATGGTTTTATGATTAACGTATTAAGTGATTTTTTTTAATTTATGGAGGATGTAATGGAAATAAAAGAGATAAAAGACCGGATATCGGAAATCCGCGAAAGAGTCTCCAAGGTAGAGGTGTATCTTTGACCTGCCAAGGAGAATTTTAAGAAGGGGAGAACTTGAAAGAAAGTCACAGGAGCCTAATTTCTGGAAGGACACAAGGGAAGCTAAAAAAGTTCAGACGGAAATAAAAGGAATTACCGATGATATACAGCGCCACGCGGAATTAAAAGCGGCGTTTGAAGAGATAGAAACGGTACTGGAACTTCTTGATTCAGAAAAAGACGCGCAGCTGGAAGCGGAACTGCAGTTTAAATTTGATTCTTTTAAGAAACTTCTGGAACGCACCGAAGTCACGCTTTTATTTTCCGGCCCTTACGACAGAAATAATGCCATTGTTAAAATACACGCGGGCGCCGGCGGAACAGAGTCGTGCGACTGGGTTTCCATGCTTTACCGCATGTACAGGATGTGGTGCGAGAATAAAGGGTTTAAGATTGAAGTCACTGATATTATGCACGGCGATGAAACCGGATTTAAGGACATTACTTTTGAAGTTGCGGGAGAATACGCTTATGGCAATTTCCGGCCGGAAAAGGGAATTCACAGGCTTGTAAGAATCTCTCCGTTTGATTCCAATAAAAGAAGGCACACCACTTTTGCGTCGCTGGAAGTGATACCCGAGCTGGACGATGAAGTGGTTGTGGATATAAAGGAAGAAGATTTAAGGATAGACACTTTCAGGGCGTCCGGCGCGGGCGGACAGCACGTTAACAGGACAGAATCCGCAATAAGGATAACCCATATTCCCACTAATATCGTGGTGCAATGCCAGAATGACAGGTCGCAGGGCAAGAATAAAGAGATGGCTATGAAAGAGTTAAAGGCAAGGCTTTTTATCTTTGAAGAGGAAAAGAAGAAACTTGAAATGGAAGAAATAGCGGGGGAAAAACGCAGCATAAGCTGGGGCAGCCAGATACGCTCTTACGTGCTGCACCCGTATAAGATGATAAAAGATTTACGCACAGGGTATGAAAGGGGCGACGTGGATAATGTTTTAGACGGCGACCTTGATGAATTTATAGAAGCGTTTTTAAAATTTGAAGCGGAGAGGAATATAAATGGACAAAATAAAAGTTGAACTGCCTTTTGCCACGCTGCTGCCGGATTTTATATACCAGTTTTTATCGGCGGAACAAGTGGATAAAGCCATATTTACCTGCCTTGAACTTGAAGATGTAAGGGACGCCCTTATAGACGCGTCAGAGCCGGAATTAAAGGAAATAAAAGACTTTTTAAGCATCGTTGAAGACAGCATGCAGGAAGAATCAGAGGATGAGGAGAAGGAAGAGGCTGAGGGCGGGGAAGGTATTATAATATCAAAAGAGAGCGGCCTTGAAAATATGATGGAAGAAGTTGATGCCGAATTTGAGGAAATTGATGATGAAAACTATCATAAGTATACTCCCGGAGAGCTTAAGTATATATTTGAAAAGATAATATATAATATAGACCTTGTTTATAATTATTGCCTTAAGCTTACCGGAGTCCCGTTGACTCTTTCGATAGGTTTCAGGCTTGTGGATGATGACGAATTCCGTGAAGCCAGCCTTGTGGTTGATTTTCTGCATATGGAAGAAAAGCCGGATTCCGCGGAAGAGGCGTTCTTTGTACCCATGAAAAACCACCTTGTAAGCGATGATATTATGGCAAGGGCGTATTTGTTTTACGAGCCGGAGTATAAAAGATTCTATAAAAAACAGTTTGATGAGATTGCTGATTTAATAACCCTTAAAGGTTTTGCCGGCGAAAACGGGGAAGGCCCAAGGCCCGATTTTCATTAGTTTTTTTGCAGTTGAATAACATTTAAAATGTCAGGAGAAAAGATGTGCTAAAGTGTGTTGTCGGATCCGCGACAATATTTCCGATGCATGCGGAATTCATATGGCAGGAAGCCGGTGATATAGCGCGGATAACGGGTGTCTGTGATAATAAACAAGAGCACGTTTGCCATGGGCAATAAGTGCAAGTGTGCCGTGCGCGCTAAGCTCAATGAACAGAAACTTATTGTGGGCTTATGTTTCAAGGGGGGTGTAAGTGAAAAAAATAAAAAACGAAAATTCGGTTAAGAAGAAGGTAGTTAAAAAAATTATCATGGCGGCGCCTTGCGG
This sequence comes from Candidatus Goldiibacteriota bacterium, assembly GCA_016937715.1. Lineage (NCBI taxonomy): Bacteria > Candidatus Goldiibacteriota > Candidatus Goldiibacteriota bacterium. Next base: position 29,706 of record JAFGWA010000035.1, on the reverse strand, counting down.
GATGAACTGCGCTGTCTGCATGGGGTATCTTAGGGAAAAGAACCATTGCGTCGGATGCAGGGGGATTGATGATGGTAAAATAGGGCATTGTGCCAAATGCCTGATTTATAACTGCAAAAAATTAAAAAGTAAAAGCACAGGTTTCTGTTACAGCTGTCCGGATTTCCCCTGCGCGCGGATAAAGCATCTTGAAAAAAGATATACCAAACGATATCAGATAAGTTTCATAGAGAACCTTATGCAGATAAAAGAGAAAGGCATAGCGGCTTTTGAAAGGGCGCAGAAGAAAAAGTGGAAGTGCCCACAATGCGGCGGCGTAATCGGCTGCCATACCAAAAAATGCATCGCCTGCGGCGCGGTGTTTATTTTATAACTTTTATCCTGTTTGGCGGCCAGTAAACAAAAACCGCCTTGCCGCGTACTTTTTTTAACGGCAGCGGCCCCCAGAACCTGCTGTCATAAGAGTTATCCCTGTTATCTCCCATTACAAATATATGGCCTTCGGGGATTGTTGTTAAAGGGAAGTTGTCCCTTGGCGAGAAGAATCCTGAAATAGAAAGCGGGCTTGCGTGCACGGCGTAAGGTTCTTCCTGACGGATACTATTCACATAAAGCGTTTTATCTTTTATTTCAACGGTATCACCCGCTACGGCCACGCACCGCTTTATCCACATTTCGTTTGTTCTGTCCGTGGGGTCGCGCATTATTACAACTTCGCCGCGCTTAGGTTTGTTGATATCAAATATCAGTTTGTCTGTAAACGGGTTGTAATATCCATAATAGAATTTCATTGCAACGGGATGGTCGCCGACCAGCATGGTGTTTTCCATTGACGGGGTGGGGATGGCGAATGTCTGAACAACCGTTATTCTAAGGAAAGTGGCTATAAGTATAGCTTCAAAACCCGCCTGCGCCCAGTCGCGCACAGGGTGTTCTTTTTTCAGTTTAAAGACCATTACCACAAGCGCGTAGAATGCCATAACAGCGGCAAAGATTATCCAGTATGTTGATTCAGAGAATCCTTTTGTCATTTTTTTGCTCCTGTATATGTGAAGATATCATGAATAGGGCGTTTAAAAAAACCTGACATTTTAAAGGCCAGTTCAAGAGAAGGGTCATATCTTCCGTTTTCAATGGCGATTATTGTCTGCCGTGTCACTTTAAGCTGTACCGCAAGCTCTTCCTGAGTGATATTTTTTTCCGCGCGCATAAGCCGTACTTTGTTTTCCATTTTAACTCACCTGTTTTTTATCAAGATAAAAATACACCGCAAGGTCAACCAGAAGGATAAAGCAGGTGGAGAAACAAAGGGTATACCCAACGGCGCTTATTATATTATTACCTTTGCCAAAAAAGGCAAGAAGGACTATTCCTGTTAATGCGGCCAGATTGCTGAACACGGTAACTGCCGCACGCGCTGAAAAAGCGCTTATCTGCTTAATCCTTTCGTCTTCCATTACCAGTTCTTTGATATGCCTTTTAAGCACAATTACAAGAAGTACGCCTATAGCCAGAGTAAAAAGGGGAATAAGGTAGTTGTGAAGAATAACTCCTGCACCCACTCCTGCCGCTGTAAGTGTGGTAACTATTGCCATTGCGAATCTGTATTTTTTACTGTTCATATTTATTACCTCCTATTTGTCTTTGTGTTAAGTGTAAAGCATACTTTACATAATGTCAAGTAAACTTTACATTGAAATTTTATGCCGTTGTTTTGTTTTTTTGAAAAAAGTTTATATTTTTTAAATAATATGGGATAATCTTTTTATCAAATTTAAAGGAGGGTTTTATGTTAATTACAAATTTAGAAACTGTACCGGGGATGAAAATTAAGGAGCATTACGGGCTTGTGTCAGGAAGTACTGTAAGGGCAAAGCACATTGGAAGGGACATAATGGCGGGTTTAAAAAATATCGTGGGCGGGGAATTAAAAGGATACACGGAACTTCTTAAAGAATCGCGCAATGAAGCGATGAAACGCATGATGACACAGGCGGAAAAAATGGGAGCAAACGCCGTAATTAACGTAAGGTTTTCCACATCTTCAATTACACAGGGCGCCGCGGAATTGTATGTTTATGGGACAGCGGTAATGGTGGAATAGTATGGGCGACCTTATTTTCTTTGTTATCCTGCTTGCAGTGGGTTTTTCCGCGGGAACAATTGCGGAGAAAAACCATTACAGAAGCCTGAATAAAAGAGAATCAAACCTGGTTATGATTCCGATAGTAAATACAAAATCAGGAATTGACCCGGATAAAGAAATTGATAAAGTGTATTTTGTATCGGGTTCGTGCGTTATTTCGCATGACTATTTTAAATTTATCCTTGCGTCACTTAAAACTATTTTTGGCGGCAGGATAACTTCCTATGAAACCCTTGTTGACAGGGGCAGAAGGGAAGCCGTTTTAAGGCTGAAAGAAGCCGCGGTTAAAAACAATTGCGATGAAATCTTTAATCTAAGAATAGAAACCTCTTCCATCGGAAATATGACGGGCAATAATGCCATAGGCTGTGTGGAAGTGTACTCTTACGGGACGGCTGTAAGGTATAAAAAATGAAATTTGTTCCAAAACACGCTGATGGCAGCGTTAACGCGCCTAAAAGTTCGCCTGTATTGGAATTCCTGTATCTGTCAATAGGGCTGCTTGCGGTGATTGGCGCTGTTTATTTTATTCTTGGCGCCGCCGTAGATTTAATTGTCCCTCATATAAGCGCGGAAACGGAAAGAAAGATATCTTCTGCCTTTGCGGTTAAATACGCGCCGTCTGCCAAAAGGCCCGCCGAAGAATTAAGGCTTCAGAAGCTGACTGATGATTTGGGTAAGTTGACGGGTTTTCCGGCCGGCGCTTTTACCGTAAGGTTTATTAATGATAAAACGGAAAACGCGGCGGCGCTGCCGGGCGGTATTATTTTTTTTTATAAAGGCCTTTATGACAAACTGAACGATGAAAATGAAATTGTCTTTGTGCTCGCGCATGAAATGGGACATTTTAATAACCGCGACCATTTAAGAAGGCTTGGGAGGTCTTTAATATTTATCCTGCTTATGGCCGGTTTTAACAGTTCGTCAAATGATATTTCGGGGCTGGTTAATATGGGGCTTGGAAGCGCGGAAACCGGGTTTTCAAGGCATCAGGAAATTAAGGCGGACCTGTTTGCCGCGGATTTGCTTATGAAAAAGTACGGCAGCGCTGCAGGCGCTAAAAAAGTTTTATCACTCTTTAAAACACGGGAAAATGGCAGTGAGTTTATGTATTTTCTCTCCACTCATCCGCATTCCGGTAAGAGAATAGAGGCAATTGAGAAGCATTTAAAACAGGCAGGGGAACGCTGATTTTAAAATTTACCCGACACCGTGCCTTGACTCAAGACTTTAATAAAGAAATCGCTAATAAAATATGTATATTTGTTGATAAATGGTATTGTTTTATGGTTAAGTTTTAAAAAGTTAACCGGAAGTAATATCATCCTAAACTGACGATTCAAATACAAAATTATAAGTGAAGCTAAAAAACCTGTCCGGTTTATCTGTTTTACCTGTTTGAAATATCACTTTAAATATGCTTTAAATTGAACGTACATGCAATCATCAGATATAGTTTTACTTCTTGATAGCTGTTTTGATTTTAGCGGAAGTTAAATTTTCTGACGCGTTTTTTTGGTTCCGAAAACCTTAAATTCTCACAATTCTTTAAATTTCCTTAATCCTGCTTGAATACAATTAATGTTTATGTTATGATTGTGCAATTATTTACCAATTGGAGGATGAAATGGACTATTTTGGCTATAAAAATAACGTACTTTTTGCAGAAAATACGGATATAAACGCGCTTGCAAAGAAGTACGGCACTCCGCTTTATGTTTACAGCCACAGGACAATTACAGAGCATTTCAGAAAGATAAAGTCGGCATTTTCTGATATTCCGACGCTTATATGCTATTCGGTCAAGGCGAATTCAAACCTGACCTTTTTAAACATTCTTGCAAAGGAAGGCTCCGGTTTTGATATTGTTTCAGGGGGCGAACTTTACAGGGTAATTAAAGCCGGCGGCGACCCCAAAAAGGTTGTTTACGCGGGAGTGGGCAAGACAGAAGAAGAGATAGTATATGGTATTAAAAGCGGAATTCTGCTTTTTAACGTGGAAAGCATAAACGAATTAAAACAGATAAATGCCGTGGCAAAGAAGATGAAAAAAGTTGTGAATGTAGGGCTGCGTATAAATCCCGACGTGGAAGCCGCCACGCACCATTACATTACAACCGGAAAAAAGGAAAACAAGTTTGGCATTGATATTGAACTTGCAACGACGCTGTTTACAGAGGCACGAAAATACAAACACGTGAATATTAAGGCTGTGGACATGCATATAGGTTCGCAGATTACCACGATAGAGCCGTATGTAAAAGCAATCAGCAAGGTGAAGAGAATAATAGAAGGTTTAAATGAAACCGGCGCTAAGATAGAATATTTTGACATTGGCGGCGGGCTTGGCGTAATATATAACGAAGAAAAGCCTTCAACCGCGGATATTTTCGCAAGCGAGATAAAGCCCATGTTTAAGGGGATGAATGTTAAACTTATACTTGAACCGGGAAGGTTTATTTCGGGCAATTCGGGAATTCTTGTAGCAAAGGTTATTTATAATAAGAAAGGCGGAACAAAGAACTTTCTTATTACTGATACAGGCATGAACGACCTTATAAGGCCAAGTCTTTATCAGGCATACCATAAGGTGCTTCCTGTAAACGTGAACAAGGCAAAACTTAAGCTTTATGATATAGTTGGGCCCATTTGCGAAAGCGGCGATTTTCTGGCAAAGGACAGGCATCTGCCTGAAGTAAAGGAAGGCGACCTGCTGGCTGTCCGCACGGCCGGCGCTTATGGAATGGTTATGTCAAGCAACTATAACTCCCGGCGCAGGGCCGCGGAAGTTATGGTTAAAGGCAATAAGGACTACCTTGTCAGGGAAAGAGAAACTCTGGAAGATATTATAGCCAGGGACAAAATTGCTGATATCAGGTGAAATAAAATGAAAAAAATTAAGGTTAAAGGGATACCATTTACAAAGATGTCAGGCGCCGGAAATGATTTCATTTTTATTGATAATTTTTCCGGAAAAATAAAGCTGACCACAGAACAGGTGGTAAAGATATGCCGCAGGAAATTCGGTATTGACGCGGACGGCCTGCTGCTGCTTGAACGTATCAAAGGCGCTGATTTTTACATGAGGTTTTACAATAATGACGGCTCTGAAGCCGATATGTGCGGCAACGCCGCCAGATGCATCGCGCGTTTTGCCTACGAGAAAGGGTATGTTAAGGATAAAACCAATTTCATAGCTAAAGACGGCGCGCATTACGCGGAGATAAAGAAAAACGGCGATGTAAAACTGCAGATGATAAATCCCCATACGCTTTTGCTTAATATCAAAATTAAGGTAACAGGCGGGGAATTTAAGGGCGGTTTTGTAAATACAGGCGTCCCGCATTTTGTCGCGGAAGTAAAGGAACTTGATAAATTTGATGTGGTAAAGTTTGGAAAGCAGATCCGTTTTCACAAACAGTTCGCGCCCAAAGGCACTAACGCTATGTTCATAGAAAAGGCAGGTATCAATAAATTCAAAATTCGTTCCTATGAACGCGGAGTGGAAGATGAAACGCTTGCGTGCGGTACGGGAGCCACGGCCGCGGGCATTATTATGAATGCTTACGGCAAAGCGGCAAGCCCGGTTACCTTTGAAGCGCCGGGCGGCACGCTGAAAATATCTTTTAAGTATAAAGACGGAAAATACACGGATGTTTTTCTTGAAGGGCCGGCATCCGTTGTAGCCGAAGGAATAATTTCAGAGAGTGTATATAAATAATAAATCATTATCAGGAGGCATAACATGTTCAGGGGATCATACGTTGCAATAGTAACGCCGTTTAAAAACGGGAAAATAGACGAAAAGGCATTTGCCAAACTTATAGAGATGCACGCTAAAGCGGGAACAGACGGTATAGTACCATGCGGTACCACAGGGGAATCACCCACGCTTACAGTTGAAGAGCACGAAGGGCTGATTGCGCTTACCGTGAAACTTGTGAATAAAAGGATGAAAGTTATGGCAGGCACGGGTTCCAATTCAACCGCAGAAGCCATAGAGTATTCACAGGCCGCCCAAAAAGCAGGCGCGGACGGATGTCTTATTGTTAACCCTTATTACAACAAACCCACACAGGCCGGGCTTCTGGAACACTTTAAGGCTGTAGCTGCCTCGGTTAAAATTCCGATAGTGGTATATAACATAATCGGCAGGACAGGGGTAAATGTATCAACCCCGGTAATGGCAGAGCTTGCAAAAAGTAAGAACATTACAGGCGTTAAAGAAGCCAGCGGCGACCTTTCGCAGATGAGCGAGGTAATAAAGGCGTGCGGCCCGGATTTTGATGTGTTGTCCGGCGATGACGCGCTTACGCTTCCGCTTTTATCAGTGGGCGGGCACGGCGTTATTTCTGTTGTGGCAAATATTATTCCTAAAGATGTAAAAGCCATGATTACCGCTTTTAACAGCGGCGATATTAAAAAAGCGCGGGCAATGCACCACAAAATGTTCCCGCTTGTTAAGGCCATGTTTATTGAAACAAACCCGATACCTGTAAAAGCGGCTATGGCAATCATGGGGCTTATTGATGATGAAATAAGGCTGCCTATGACAAAACTGCCGGCGGAAGCCGCAGTCAAATTAAAGAAAGCAATGAAAGATTACGGAATAAAGTTTTAAAAAGCGGAGGTAAATTATGATACGTATAGGAATTTCAGGAGCCGCGGGCAGAATGGGAAAGTCAGTTGCAGCGGTAATATCCAGGGGTAAAGATTTTAAGATAGCCGCACTTGTTGAAAGAAAAGGGCATGAACTTGTCGGCAAAGAAGTTGAGGGTGTTAAAGTAACAGATGATTTAGAATCTGTTGTTAATGATATTGATGTTTACATAGATTTTTCCGTGCCGCAGGCATCGCTTGAAGCGCTGGAAATATTGTCATCCGCGGGAAAGGCGCATGTACTTGCCACAACCGGATTCACAAAAGAAGAACTTTTAAAAATTGATGAAGCGGCAAAAAAGATTCCCGTGGTTTTTGCAAGCAATTACAGCGTGGGCGTAAATGTTATGTGGAAAGTTCTGGATCAGGTTACCAGAATAATGAAAGATGATTATGACATTGATATAGTGGAATCGCATCACCGCCATAAAAAAGACGCGCCCTCGGGAACTGCGGTTACCTGCGCGCAGGTAATAATGGACGCTAAAGGCCTTGATTACGATGAAAACGTCATATACGGCAGGGATGGCCGCGACAATGAGAGGCCAAGAAATCAGCTTGGTGTATTTGCGGTGCGCGGCGGCGGAGTAATAGGCGAGCATACTGTAATGTACATGAGCGATGAAGATAAGCTTGAAATAAAGCACACTATTTTTTCAAGAGATGCCCTGGCGGCAGGCGCTGTAAAAGCGGCAAAGTTTATTAATGGAAAAAAAGCAGGATTGTATTCGATGAAAGATGTGCTTGGTTTATAAGGAATACGCGGTTTAATTAAATTAAATAAGAGGTATTAATGTCAAAATATGTAAGGTATAAAAACGCGGAAAATGAAATCAAGTGGGGGCTTGTCGGCAATGACGGGAATTTTCTGGAAATTGAAGGCGACATGTTCACGCAGTATAATATAACAGATAAAATAGTTGAAGCGGATAACGTACAGATACTTCCGCCTTCGGAACCCACTAAGATAGTGTGTATGGGGTTAAATTACAGCGATCATGCGGCAGAGATGGGCTTTGCAATACCGGAAGAACCGGTTATTTTTATAAAACCGGCTACCACAATTATAGGGCACGGCGGGAAAATAGTGATTCCGCAGCAGAGCAGTCAGGTGGAATTTGAAGCCGAACTTGCGATAGTTATAAAGAATGAGATAAATGACATAGACGAAGATGAGGTAATGGATAATATTCTTGGCTTTACCTGTTTTAATGATGTTACCGCGCGCGATTTGCAGAAAAAAGACGGGCAGTGGACAAGGGCCAAGTCCTTTAATACTTTCGGGCCTGTCGGGCCTTTTGTAAGAAAAAACATAGACCCGGATAATCTGGACATACGGCTGCTTTTAAACGGCGAGGTTAAACAGAACTCTAATACTTCAAAGTTTATTTTTAAGACGAAAAAAATTGTAAGCTTTATATCTTCTGTTATGACGCTGTACCGCGGGGATATAATTTCTACAGGAACTCCTGCGGGAATTAGCGCGCTTAAAAAAGGCGATGTGGTGGAAGTGGAAATAGAAGGGATAGGAAAGCTTACGAACTTTGTGGAGTAGCGGAAGAAAGCAGCTCGGCGGCTCGGCAGCTCTGAAGTTTGGCAGGATAAACTGTTTTGTTTGATACGGGTCTTTTGCCTGCGGATTTTGATGTTTGTTTTCTAATGTAGAGACGCAATACATTGCGTCTTGTTTTTAAAGGCAGACGCGCCATGGTGCGTCTCTACAATAAAGGATTTATTGGTTTTTTATTAGAAGGTAAGAATCTTAATATCAATTGCTTAATTCGTTAAGCTGCTAATTATTTAAATTCAGGAGGAAAAAATGGAACTTGCAGACAGGTTAAAAAAACTTCCGCCTTACATATTCGCGGAAATTGACAGAAAGAAAAAGGCCGCTATTGAAGCGGGGAAAAGTATTATAAACATCGGGATAGGCGACCCTGACAGGCCGACTCCGAAAAAGATTCTTGAATTTATAAAAGAAGCTGCCGACAAAAAAGAGAACCATCCGTATCCCATCGGAAGCGGAAGCGGGCTGTTTAAGGAAGCGGTTGTAAAGTGGATGTTAAAAAGGTTTGGAGTCGCTGTAAATAAAAGCGAAGTAATGGCGCTAATCGGCGCGAAGGACGGGATAACGCACCTTCCTTTGGCTTTTGTCAACCCGGGCGATATCGTTTTAATTCCTGATCCGGGATATCCCGGTTATACTTCAGGTACAATTTTATCCGGAGGAACCCCGTATTTTATGCCTTTGAAGGAAGAAACAGGTTTTCTGCCTGATTTGGAAGCAATACCCGAAGATGTTTATAAGAAAACAAAGATAATGCACCTGAATTATCCGAATAATCCCACTTCCGCAATGGCCGGCCTTGATTTTTATGAAAAGGCAGTCGCAAAGGCGAAAAAGTACGGGTTTATAATTTCGCAGGATGCGCCATATTCGGAAGTGTATTTTGACCCAAAAGATAAACCTGTTTCAATGCTTCAGATACCGGGAGCGAAAGAGCATGTTATAGAATTTTATTCCATGTCCAAAACTTATAATATGACGGGATGGAGAGTCGGGTTCGCGGCAGGAGGCGAAAAAATTATCGCCGGTTTGGCGCTTGTAAAAGAAAACATGGATTCCGGAACCGTTTCCGCGCTGCAGGAAGCTTCCGCAAGGGCTCTTTTGGAATGCGAAAAAGAAGAAGAGGAAATAAGGCAGCTTTATAAAAAGCGCGCTGAAGTATTTACAAACGGGCTGCGCGCTCTTGGATATGAAGTTATTGAATCAAAAGGGACGTTATATTTATGGATAAAAATACCGGGAAAATACACATCCATGGAGTTTGCGTCAAAACTGCTTGAAGAAGCGGGGCTTGTGCTGACTCCCGGAATAGGTTTTGGGCCGTCCGCCGATAAATATGTAAGAATAGCGCTGACTGTTGAAGAACCGGTAATTCATCAGGCGCTGGAAAGGCTTAAGAACCTGAAGTTTTAAAAAGAGGCGTTAAATGAAGGTATTTCTTTCGCTGGGAGCCAACAAAGGCGGTAAAAAAAGCAGCATTAAAAAGGCGTTAAAAAAACTTGGCGAAAATAATATTAAAGTTAAAAAAATATCATCTCTTTATTTAACAGAGCCATTTGGTTATAAAAAGCAGCCCGATTTTTTAAATGTCGCAGTTCAGGCAAAGACACGGCTGCCGCCCTTTGAACTTCTTGACATAATCAAACGCATAGAAAGGGAAATGGGCAGGAATGCCGATTCCGGGCGCAGATGGGGCCCCCGCATAATTGATATTGACATCATTTTTTATGGTAATATAATGGTTAATAGCGCCAGGCTTACTATACCTCACATCGGGCTTGCTGAAAGGCTGTTTGTGCTTGTTCCGCTGAATGAAATAGCCGGCGGATTCAGGCATAGGGCTTTTAAAACAAGCGTAAAAGAACTGCTTGAAAACTGCAAAAAAGAAGAAAAAATATTAAGAATCGGAGCGGTTAATGAATAATTTTCATTACATAGCTGTGGAAGGCGTGCTTGGGGCCGGCAAAACCACTTTTGCCCGTATGCTTGCCGAAGATTTAAAGGCGAAACCTGTTTTAGAACAGGTGGATAACAACCCTTTTCTTGAAAAATTCTATAAAGACATGGGCAGTTATGCTTTTCAGACGCAGCTTTTTTTCCTTATTAACAGGATAAAACAGCAGGAACCTTTAAAACAGATGGATCTTTTTGATTCTGGAGTTGTGGCGGATTACATCCTTGATAAAGACCGTCTTTTTGCCTATGTGACGCTTGAAGAAAATGAACTATCCTTATATGAAAAAATACACAAAGCGGTGGTTGATGAAGGATCGCTTTTAAAACCGGACCTCGTTATTTATCTGCAGGCCAGCGTTGATACACTTATGGAGCGCATAAAAAAACGCGGCAGAAAATATGAAAAGTCAATAAGCAAGGATTATATAAGCGAATTGTCAGAGGCGTATAATTATTTCTTTTCGCATTTTTCAAAAAGTATACCGCTTGTTATTGTAAACACGGATGAAGTTGATTTTGTTAACGACAGGAAAGCTTACGAAATTATCAGGGATTACGTTCTTAATATTAAGGGCGGGATAAACTACTATACGCCAAGAATGAAATAATATGCTTAACGTAAACTCCATAACCGCATTAAAAAACAGTAAAAAAATAGTCATGCTGACGGCGTATGAATATATCACCGCTTTTCTGCTTGAAAAAGCGGGGGTTGATATAATACTTGTAGGCGATTCGCTGGGAATGGTTTTTCAGGGCAAAAAAGAGACAATTCCCGTTACCGTGGATGACATGATTTACCATACAAAAGCGGTTAAGCGAGGGGCTCCGGATACTTTTATTGTCACCGATATGCCGTTTATGTCATATCAGGCGTCCGTAAGCGAGGCTAAGAAAAACGCCGGCAGAATAATAAAAGAATCCGGCGCGCATGCTTTAAAGATAGAAGGCGGGATTGAAATAATTCCGCAGGTAAAAGCCATTATAGAAATTGGAATACCTGTCATGGGGCACATTGGGCTTCAGCCGCAGTCGGTAAAAAAATACGGCGGATATCCGGTTCTTGGAAAAACAGATAAGGAAGAAAAAGAACTTATTCAAAGCGCGGCTGCGCTTGAAAAAACGGGTGTTTTTGCAATTACAGTGGAAAAAGTTAAAGCATCCGCCGCCGCCGCGATAACAAAAGCTGTCGGTGTGCCGGTTATAGGGATAGGAAGCGGGGTAAAGTGTGACGGGCAGGTGCTGGTTACCCATGATATGCTTGGATTTTTTCCGGATTTTACCCCGAAATTTGTTAAACGATATGATAATATTGGTAAAAGAGTTTTAGCTGATATAACAAAATTTTCCGGTGAAGTAAGGACGGGAAAGTTTCCCGGAAAAAAACACAGTTTTTAGCGGAGGTTTTTTGAAGATAATAAGGAACATCAGCGAAATGCAGAAATATTCAGATGCCATAAAAAGGGCGGCAAGAAAAACGCCTCATGTCATAGGCTTTGTACCTACAATGGGCTATCTGCATGAAGGCCACCTGTCGCTTGTGAAGGCCGCGGTAAAGGAATGCACAAAGGTTGTGGTAAGTATCTTTGTAAACCCGGCGCAGTTTGGGCCCAATGAAGATTTTGCGAAATATCCGCGTGATGAAGAGCGCGACCTTTCGCTGCTTGAAGAAATTAAGGGCGTGGACTGTGTGTTTATACCTTTGGCGGATGAAATGTATCCGGAAGGGTATGCCACATATTTAAGCGTGGAAAACGAAATGGCAAAAGTGCTGTGCGGGCTTTCAAGGCCGGGGCATTTTAAAGGCGTAACCACTGTTGTCGCGAAACTGATAAACGCTGTTAAACCGGATAAAATGTATCTGGGGCACAAGGATATGCAGCAGGCGGTCATAATAACCAAAATGTTAAGGGACATGAATTACGACACAGGTGTTGTAATATGCCCCACGGCAAGGGAAAAAGACGGCCTTGCTTTAAGTTCCAGAAATTCATACCTTTCGCCTGAAGAACGCAACACGGCTCCGGTTCTTTATAAATCTCTTCAGATGGCGGAAAGCATGGCAGAACTTGGCGAGCGCGACGCTGCTGTAATTGTAAGGGAAATAAAAAGAAAATTAAAGGAAGAAAAAGTTGAAATAGACTACGTTGAAGTGGTAAACCCGTACACGCTTGAAAAAACGGATAAAATATCGGGGGAAGCGCTGATTGCTGCCGCGATATTTGTGGGTAAAACAAGGCTGATAGACAATACAATTATCAGGACAAATGATTAATCTGTCCCGGATGAACGGAGGAGAAAAAGGATGATGATAGAACTGCTTAAATCAAAGATTCACCGCGCCACAGTAACTGATAAACACCTGGAATATGAAGGAAGTATTACTATAGATACTGTGCTTGCGGAAGCTGCAGGCATATATGTGAATGAAAAAGTGCATGTGCTTGACCTTAATAACGGAAAGCGCTTTGAAACTTATGTGATTGCCGGTAAAAAAAATTCAGGAGAAATCTGTGTTAACGGCGCCGCGGCCAGGCTGGTGGAAAAAGGCGATAAAGTGATTATTGTTGCTTATGGATTTGTGAATGAAGAAGAGGTATTAACTAAAGAGGCAAAAATTGTCAAAGTTGATGAAAATAATAAAATACAGAAGAAAAGGGTGAAAAAATAATGCTGTTTAGAAAACAAAAAAAACTTGGGATAATAGGGTGCGGCGCAATAGGCACAGAGATAGCCTGCGCGGTTGATAACGGCGATATTAATGTAATTCTTGAAGCGTGCTGTGATACGGATAAGTCCAAGTATCATCTGCTTGTTTCAAAACTTAAAAAGGTAAAACCGGCTTCACTTGACATGGAAAAACTGATTAAAAAGTGCGATCTTGTCGTGGAATGCGCGCAGAAAGCGGCGGTAACTGATATTTTTAAACTGGCAATTAAATATAACAGGGATATAGTATTTTTAAGCGCCGGAGGCGTGCTGGAAAATATGGATCTGGTGGAGCAGGCAAGAAGCAAGCTGATTAATGTATATGTACCCTCGGGCGCTGTGGTCGGCATAGACGGGCTGGATGCCGCCAAATACCGGGGTTTAAAACAGGTCACGCTTATAACAAGAAAACCGCCAAAAGCGTTTAAAGGGGTTAAATATCTTGAAGATAAAGGGATTAATCCTGATGATATTGTAACTGAAACTGTAATTTTTGACGGAACGGCAAGGGAAGCTGTAATAGGTTTTCCCGCCAACATAAATGTGGCGGCCACTTTAAGCATAGCCGGAATAGGCCCGGATGCAACAAGGGTAAAAATAATAGCGGATCCTTTTGTAAGCACCAATAAGCATGAACTTATTGTGGAAGGCGATTTTGGAAGGTTCAGGGCGATAACGGAAAATTTCCCTTCGCCTAATAATCCAAAGACAAGTTATCTGACATCTTTATCGGCAATAGTGCTGATAAAGAAAATAGTGGAACCGCTGCATATAGGGACATAGACCCAAAAAACAGGGGGGTTTTATGGCCGGTAAAATTAAGTTGAATTTGTTTAAAAACAGGGAGTTTTTTGGAATTCCCGCCATATTTTTTATTTTATCTGTTTTTATTGGAATTGTCTTTATTTCGGTTATTTATTTTAAGATGGAGACAGAGAGCCAAAAACGAGTTATCAGAAGAGAAGCGGAAAGGCTTTCTGGCCTTATTGAAGGCAAAATATTTGTAAAACTGAATGCTATTGTTGATTCGCTCAGATTGAGCGAAGATTTTATTAATCTGCTTGAAATCAACGGCAATGTTTCAAACCGTGAAATGCAGTCAATGCTTAATGTGCTGGCGGCTTCAACAAATGTGGATCTTATTTATATTATGGACGGCAGAGGGACAGTATTCGCGTCGGCTGTTTCTGAAGGCATATCGCTTGTGGGGGAAAACTTTTCATTCAGGCCGTATTTTAAAAACGCGGGAACAGACAGTAATTATATTTATTCCGCTCTTGGGGTGATAACCGGAAAAAGGGGAATATACTGTTCCAGAGCCATGAATGTTAATAACAAGCGGATAGTTATTGCCGTTAAAATGGGTATGGAAGAGATAGAAAAGATAATGAATGCGTTGAGCGGTATGGCCATGCTTATAACTCCCGAAGGTATTGTCTTTGCTTCAAATAAGAAAGAACTGCTTTTTAAAACCGTGGATATTAACGGATTGGAAAAAAGTCAATGGCCGGAAGACGTAAGGCGTTTTGAAGGTTTAAGTTTATCCGGTGTAAAATGGATATTTAAAAATGAAGTGTTTGTAGATGATAAAGAAGAATATCTGTATTATGCGATTCCCGCCGGATATAACGGATGGACGGTCCTGACCGCGGAAAAAAAATTAATTAACACGAAACTTTGGCCGGTTTTTATGACTATTATCGTCATAAGCTGCGCCGGATTAATGCTTATTTTTATTTTTATGTTTTTGTCGTTAAAAAGCGTCACTAAAAGAAAGATTGCGGAAAGGCACGTGGTGGAAAGCGAAAGGCATCTTAGAAGGATACTTAACAGTACGCAGGAAGGTTTCTGGCAGATTGACAGGAACGGGAATACAATTGATATAAATCCGGCAATGTGCCGGATTCTGGGATATACAAAAGAGGAACTGATAGGCGAGCCGGTTTCAATTTTTGTTAAAGGGGTTAGTGTCGAGATTATTAAAGAGTATCTGTTAAAAGCGCAGTTGTCCCAAAAAACGGAGCTTTTTAAAATGGAGTTTGTTAAAAAAGACGGGTCAAAGGCGCCTGTTATTATAAAAGGTACCCCGCTTTTTTCGGATGCCGGTGAATTCAACGGCGCGTTTGCGATGATTTCAAATATGGAAGATATATTCAGAATAGAGCGGGCACTTCGTCAGTCCGAACATAATTACAGGGAGATATTTGATTCTGTAAATGACGCCATATTCATCCACGACCTTAAAGATTTTCACCTGGTAGATGTAAATAAAAAAATGCTGGAGATGTACCGTTGTACAAAAGAACAGGCGTTATCACCGGGGTTATACGGTAAACATTTTGATTCCGAAGAAAGAAAAATAGAATTTTCAATGAAAGCCGCGGCAGGGATGCCGCAGGTATTTGAATGGCATGCCAGTACATGGGATAATGAGCCTTTTTGGGCTGAAGTAAGCCTGAAAAAAGCAGTTATAGCGGGAGAGGACAGGATGATTGCTGTTGTGCGTAATATTGAAGAACGTAAAAAAACTGAAGATGCCCTAAAAGCAAGCGAAAAAAAATTCAGGGATATGGCGGAGAATACGGCGGATTGGATCTGGGAAATGGACGAGTCCGGGATAATACGGTACAGTAATCCGCAGGTTTTTAAACTTACAGGATATTCACCGGAGGAGATTGTTGGAATTGATATCAGGGGCAAACTTGTACCTGAAGATAAATGGAATGAATTCATAGAATTATTCAAAAAATCAGAAAATAAAGAAGTTATCAGCATGGAAACCGAAATAATACATAAGAACGGGACGCGGGTAGCTGCGGATACAAAAGTTATACCTTTTGAAACAGCCGGCGAAAAAACACTTATGTTCAGGGGTGTTTCAAGGGATATCACCGAAAAAAAGAAAGCGGAACAGAAGATTATAATGGCTATGGAAGAGTTAAAAAGGTCCAATAAAGACCTGGAAGAATTTGCCTATGTGGCTTCTCATGATTTGAAAGAACCGTTAAGGATGGTTTCAAGCTACGTGAAGCTGCTGGAAAAGAAATACGCGGATAAACTTGATGATGACGCCAGGGATTATATAGGTTATGCGGCTGATGGAGCCAAGCGTATGCAGCGCCTTATAAGCGACCTGCTTATGTATTCGCGCCTTGGCAGGTCTAATGTTGAATACATGAATGTCAACACGGATGAACTTGTAAAAGAGGTAATTAAAAGCCTTGAACTGATAATTGAAGATATTCATGCTGATGTAATAGTGGAAACAAAACTGCCTGTTATTTACGCGGACAGGACTCAGATGGTGCAGCTTTTTCAGAACCTTATAGCAAATTCGCTTAAGTTTATATCTGAAAGAAAACCCGAAGTAAAAATAGGCTGTGAAAAAAAGGACGGTTTTTATGAATTTTACATTAAGGACAACGGAATAGGAATTGATAAGGCCTATTTTGAAAAGGTTTTTGTAATCTTTCAGCAGCTGCATACAAAAGACAAATATCCCGGAACGGGTATCGGGCTTTCTGTATGCAAGAAAGTGGTTGAACATCACGGCGGTACAATACGCGTTGAATCGGAAGAGGGAAAGGGCACGGTATTTTATTTCACTATCTCATCTGAATTAAGAGAAAAATGAAGCGGCGGAGGCCTTAAATGAATGCAATTGAAGTAAGCGGGCTTACAAAAATCTATAAGGCTCAGGATTTCTGGAAAAATGACCGTGTAACCGCGGTTCAGGATATTTCTTTTAAAGTGGCAAAAGGCGAAGTTTTCGGGCTTCTGGGTTTAAACGGCGCCGGCAAGACCACCCTTATGAAAGTGCTTCTGGGGCTTTTGAAACCCACAAACGGGACAGTGTCAATACTTGGAGGGTCAATTGAGCAACGCTCTGTCCGTGCAAGGGTGGGGTATCTTTCTGAACTGCCTTATTTCCCGAAGTATTTAAAAGCGCGTGAGGTGTTATCGTATTTCTCGGATATATTCGGTATTGATGAAAAAAATAAAAAAAAGAAAATAGAAGAAGTGCTTGAAATTACAGGGCTTAAAACAAAAAATGACGTAAGGATTAAAGGGTTTTCAAAAGGCATGCAGGGCAGGCTTGGGCTTGCCCAGGCGCTTTTAAATGACCCGGAGCTGTTATTGCTTGACGAACCAATGTCAGGGCTTGACCCGCTTGGATATAAAGAGACAAGGGATATTATTCTTAACCTTAAGAAACAGGGCAAGACCATCTTTTTTAATTCACATATCTTAAGTGAAGTGGAAAAAATATGCGATAAAGTGGCAATTCTTCACGGCGGAAAAATAAATGAAATAAAAACAGTTAAGGAAATTAAGAGAAAATACGGCGAAGTGGAAAAGTATTTTGTGAAAACGGTCGGAGGTAAACTGAAATGAGGCGCATAGCGGCGGTGGCTGAATATATATTTAAGCAGAGTTTCAGGAATAAAATATTAAACGTCCTTATTATGTTCGCGGTATTTGGCATAGGTTTTGCACTTGTTATCAGCGAACTTGCGCAGGAAGTGGAAGTGAAGATGGTCACGGATTTTGGCCTTTTTGCCATCGGGCTTTTTGGTTTTCTTACGCTTGCGCTGTCAATTACCGTGCAGATGTTTGAAGAGACGGAATTAAAAACACTGTCAATGATTCTTGTAAAGCCGGTGTCAAGGCTTGAATATTTAACCGGCAAATACGCGGGCATTGTATTGACCATACTTATGAATGTGCTGCTTATGCTTGCGGCGCTTATGGCAATAATACAGATAAAAGGCGGCGACCCGTGGAGCCTTAAATTGTTAACGGCGGCGGGGCTTATTTTTATAAGCCTTGCGGTGCTTGCTTCAACAGCGCTGCTGTTAAGTATAATATCCACTTCTGTGCCGGGCGCGGTTATTTTTTTATTTTTTGTTTATATATTAGGGCACCTTACGATACACCTTAAATACCTTTCGGAGAATATAAATAATACCGCGGTAAATATTGTGATAAACATTTTTTATTATCTGATTCCAAACCTGGAACTTTTTAACCTTAAAGATAAAATTTTCAGCCCGTCCGGCCTTTTTTCCGCGCAATATCTTGGGCTGACGCTGCTTTACGCGGCTTTGTATTCGGCCGCCACTCTTATGGCTGCCGCTTACTTCTTTGAAAAAAAGGAGTACTGACAGTATGAAAAAGTTTATTTTGCCCGCGCTTTTTTTATGCCTGCTGGCGGGCGCCTCTGTTTTAAATGAAAAAGCCGCGGATAAAGTTTTTGGCAATCAGCCTTCATGGTATTTTATAAACCCTGATTCTTACAAGAAATTTCTTCATCTTGGCGCCGCGGGCTTCGGGCTGCGGTCGCTTGCGGGGGATATTGAATATATAAATTTTCTTCAGTATTACGGCGACAGAAGCCAGAATGTTAACAGGCATGAAAAACTGGCGGTTTATATTGATGATATCACTGATGTGGATCCGTATTTTTCTTTTGCCTATACTTATGGTTCTTCCATACTTGCTTTTAACCTGGACAGGGTGGATGAGGCTTTAAGGATAATAAGAAAAGGGCTGGATTTTAACCCTAAGATGTGGCAGCTTAGGCTTTATCTTGGCGCGATTTTGTTTAAGCAGGACAATAAAGAGGGGGAATACATAAAACTTCTTGAAGACGCGTTAAGGTTTGAAGACCATCCTGCTGTGGTGGAACGCATTCTTGGCAATATTTACGAGCAGATAAAAACCCCGCAGTTTGCAGCGGAATACTGGGCGGGTATTTACGTAAAATCAAAAGACAAAAAGACAAGGCAGTTTGCGTATGATAGGGTTGAAGCCATTATTAAAGAGGGGCGCCTTACAGATCCGTCCGCGGTAATTAAAATACTCGAGAATTAAACCTGCCATTTCCCCGCGTCAAGTTTAAGTTTGTTATCAATCCTGTTTTTTTCTGATATAATAAATGTTCGTAACTATTTTGATTTTACAGGAGCTTAAATATGGCAAAAGATATAGTAATTAAAGGCGCGCGTGAACACAATTTAAAGAATATTGACATAACACTCCCAAGGGATAAGTTCATTGTTCTAACCGGCGTATCAGGTTCGGGCAAGTCATCGCTGGCGTTTGATACCATATATGCCGAAGGCCAAAGGCGTTACATGGAATCGCTGTCCGCGTATTCAAGGATGTTTTTGGGGCAGATGCAGAAGCCTGATGTTGATGTAATTGAAGGGCTTTCTCCGGCTATTGCCATTGAACAGAAAAGCGCGGGGAATAATCCGCGTTCTACGGTCGGTACAATAACCGAAATTTATGATTATTTAAGATTATTATACGCCCGCATAGGCGTTCCGCACTGCCCGAATGACGGTACTCCTATTAAGTCGCAGACTGTTCAGATGATAGTGGATAAGATACTGACAGATATGCGTGACGCTAAAATAATGATACTTGCCCCCGTAGTCAGCGGAAGAAAGGGCGAATACCATCAGCTGTTTGATAAAATAAAAAAAGAGGGTTTTTTAAGGGTAAGGGTCAACGGCGAACTTAAAGAACTTGATACGGACATAAAACTTGAAAAAAATAAAAAACACAGCATAGAGATAGTGGTGGACAGGCTTGAAGTTAAACCTGATATCAAAGGCAGGCTAACACAGTCTGTGGAACTTGCAATAAAGCTTGCTGAAGGCGCTGTGATTATAACGGATTTTAATACAAAAAAAGACACGCTTTTTTCGGAAAAACTGTCCTGTCCAAAGTGCGGTTTTTCAATGGCCAAACTGCAGCCAAGAATGTTCTCTTTTAACAATCCTTTTGGAGCCTGTTCCGAATGCACGGGGCTTGGGACAAAGATTCAGGTGGATGAAAAATTAATTCTGGAGCCAAAACTGTCGCTTAAGGAAGGCGCGTTAAAGCCGTGGCGCAATCAGGACGGATACTACTGGCAGATGCTGGCGTCTCTGGGCAGGCATTTGAAATTCAGTTTTGACGTGCCCTTTGAAAAACTGCCGGAAAAAGCAAAAAAAGCCATTCTGTACGGGCTTGAAGAGGATATTAAATTTGATTATAAATATAAGTCGCACGACGGAGAATATAAATACACCGGCGGATTTGAAGGCCTTGTCCCTTTTCTGGAAAGAAGGTATCGTGAAACTTCCACGGAAAAAATAAGAGAAGATATTTTGGGCAGATATATGAGCGAAAAACCATGCCATGTCTGCGGAGGCAAAAGATTAAAACCTGAAAGTTTATCGGTTTTAATAAACGGAAAATCCATTATTAAAGCGACGGAATTTTCCATTGAAAAGGCGTATGAATTTTTCACCACGCTTAAACTTAATGAAAGGGATGCGGCTGTCGCCAAACTTATACTTAAAGAAATTAAGGGCAGGCTGGAATTTTTATTAAACGTGGGCCTTTCTTACCTTACGCTTGAACGTAAGGCGGGCACGCTGTCCGGCGGGGAATTCCAGAGGATACACCTTGCCAATCAGATAGGCGTGGGGCTTATGGGTGTGCTGTATATTCTGGACGAGCCCAGCATAGGGCTTCATCAGCGCGATAATATGAAACTTATACAGGCGCTTCAGAACCTGCGCGACCTTGGAAATACGGTTATTGTCGTGGAACATGATGAAGAAACGATGCTTCACTGCGATTACATAGTGGATATGGGTCCGGGGCCGGGTGTTCACGGCGGCGAAGTGGTATGCCAGGGAACGCTTAAAGAAATAATGAAATGCAAAAATTCGCTTACCGCGGGCTACCTGATGAACAGGGATAAAATACAGGTTAATAAACAGAGAAGGCCGGCCGAAAAATTTGTGGAAATTTCAGGGGTTACCACCAATAATCTGAAAAACGTTTCAGTTAAATTTCCGCTTGGTTCGTTTGTCGCCGTGACCGGGGTTTCCGGTTCGGGTAAGTCATCGCTTATAGGGGAAACTTTTTATCCCGCGCTTCTGCATAAGGTTTACCATACAAATTACAAACCCGATGGGTATAAGGAACTGAATAACTGGCATCATATTGATAAAGTCATAGAGATAGATCAAAGCCCGATAGGCAGGACGCCAAGGTCTAATGCGGCCACATATACCGGTGTATTCAGCGAAATCAGGGACCTTTTCTCCGAAACAAAAGAGTCAAAGATGCGCGGGTATGAATCCGGCAGGTTCAGTTTTAACGTAAAAGGCGGCCGCTGCGAAGCATGCGCCGGCGACGGTATAATCAAAATAGAAATGCACTTTTTGCCGGATGTGTATGTGCCTTGTGAAGAGTGCGGCGGAAAAAGGTACAACAGGGAAACGCTTGAGATATTGTATAAAAACAAAAATATCCACGAAATACTTGATATGCGGGTGGAAGACGCAATGGTGTTTTTTCAGAATATTCCCAATGCCTACAGGGTGTTAAAGACCATGGATGAAGTGGGGCTTGGCTATATTAAACTTGGCCAGTCAGCCACCACGCTGTCCGGAGGCGAAGCGCAGAGGATAAAACTGGCAACAGAATTGTGCAAAAGGTCCACAGGGCAGACACTTTATATTCTTGATGAACCGACGACGGGATTACACTTTGCTGATATTGAAAAACTGCTTCATGTTTTAAATGAACTTGTAGAGCGCGGCAATACCGTTATTGTAATTGAACACAACCTTGATGTAATAAAAAATGCCGACTATGTAATTGACCTTGGCCCTGAAGGCGGGGATAAAGGCGGCAATATAGTGGTTGAAGGCACGCCGGAAGAAGTAATGCAGTGCGCCAAATCATACACAGGGCAGTATTTAAAAAAGCATGTAAATGTAACGCACAAGGCATCTGATGATGCGGCTAAACCTATAAAAAAGAAAAAAACCTCCAAAAATTAATTTTCGCTGTATGTACCGTATGGGACACTTTGAATTCAGGGTGTGCCGTATGGCACGTACAGCGTTTTCGTAAGGCAAATTCAATCGTTTCAACTGAAGAAATTCGGGCATGCTATATGCATACTGTCAGTTGAGGTGATGGCAATGACTATACATAAGATAGATGAAAGAAGGTCACACAGCAGGGTTAAAATGGAAAATAAGATTCTATATAATCTGATAAATGATTATGTAAGTGAGAATTCAACGGAAAAGAAAGATGCTAAAATTCATGACATATCATTAAAGGGGATAAGTGTTATTCTTCCCGAAAAACCCGAACCCGGAGATGTTATTGAAGTGGAAATAATGATGGAAAATCAGGAAAATACAAAAACAGTATTATTCTGTGAAGTTGCAAATGTAAGATGGGTTGAACCCCTAAAAGGATACATAACCGGACTTGATTTTATGATATTAAAAGAGAATGACAGGGAAATGATTGAAACTTTTATAATAGAGCACAGGAAGACATTTATTTAGAGGCTTGGATGCTTGGTTTAATTTGGTAGACGCGGGTCTTAAGCCCGCGGTAGTTTATTTGTTTTTGTTTTTACTTTCGTCCCTCAGTGCATCTGTCCCTCCGTCCCTCGTAGTTGTTTTCTTCTCTCCCGAATTTTGATAATGGCGAATCGTATGGTATATTTGGTATGCAATTATACACGGAACATCCTTCTAAAAAACCGACATGAATCCTGCTGGTGTAAGAAATTAAAAACGGCTGCGGTTTAAATACAGGCTTTGATATAAGGGGGGGCAGGATGAAGCACAGGTATATTCTTATTCTGGTGTTATTTGGCGGCGTGTGTCTTGGTTTATCTTCTTATACCTTTGGGGATGACAGAAACCTTGGGCAGATATTCTATGATAAAGCGGTAAGCGAATATCTTGGGGGAAGCAGGGATGAAGCAATCATTTCAATGGAAAAATCCCTGAAATATCTGCCGGATAATGATAATGCAAAAAAAATCCTGGCAAGGCTGCTTGTTCAGCGTTCGTCTGATTATTTTTATACCGGGGAAATAGAAAAGAGTTTTATTGATATAAAGAACGCGAAAAAACTTCTGCCTGATGACAAACAGGTGGACAGGCTGTATCTGTTTGTAAAGGCCGCGTTTGAAGAGAGATACAGGCCGGACTCAAAATTACAGGGAGCGGCAGAGCAGAAAGAACTTGTTCAATTTATGGCTGGCGCTTATCTTGAAAACAAATCCCCCGTGGATACAGGCGCAAAAGCCGGCCTTTCAAGGGCGGAAATAACGGGGTTAATAACTGCTTTTGGAGTTGGAATACTGCTGTTGTTTTTTGCTGTTTTGCGGGGGTTTGATAAACTTGCGGAAGCAAGAGAACGTGATATATATTCCCAGCGCGTTGAATTAGAGCGCGTTAAATGGGCATTATCGGAGGGAAAAAATAAAATGCCGGAGACTGCCAAAGATCCCGCTTATGCGGCATCTCTTATATCTGCAGGGCTTTCCAAAGCCCCGGAAGAGATGGAAAGGCTGTTAAAAAATCCTTATTCCGCGGTACGCGCAAAAGGGCTGATAATTCTGGAAGCGGAAATGTTCGGTAATGACGGGCAGAAAAAAGCGGCAATAAGGCTTCTGGACCCGTTAATATCGGATAAAGACGCGCTTGTATCAGCGAATGCCGCAAGGGCATTATGCAGGTTTAATTTCAATAAGGGAATAGCAGTGCTGGAAAAAATGGCTTCAGGCGACAGGCAGCACAGGGTTGCCGCAATGTATGTGCTTGGCTGGCTGCCTTCGGAAAAAGCCGTGAACATTCTTTTAAAAGCGGTTTCTGATTCCGACGGAAAAATAGCCGCTGCTGCGTTAAAAAGTTTAACACGGATTAAAAACGCAAGGTATTCCGGGGTATCCTCTAAAACTGCCGCAAAGGCGGAAAATATTTTATCTCTTGTTGTAATAAAAAAATAAAGGGGGAATATATGAGACAAATATTATTTATTTTAATTCTGGCTGTAATTCTGCCCGTAATATCCACGGCAGATACCATAAGGCAGACCACTGATTCTGATTTTTACGGCGGCTCCTTAAACGCCGTAAGCGTCATTAATACAGGGGCGGATGGTTCTTTAAGCCTTACGTCCGGCCTTTACGCACTGCCGGGCAACGGTTTTATTATAAATGGATCAAATGAATATTATTTAAACACCGCGGATAACAGGGCGGCAATGGCTTTTTCCGTGCCTGAATATCTGACAGTCACTGCGGCTGTAATACTTGGGTACTGGATGGGGACACAAAGTTCATATTTCTGCGGTATAGTAAGTGATTCAGCCGGCGGCACTTCACCTGCTTTTTCACAGTGGCTTGCACCCGGTAATTATAATGAAATTCACAATACGCTTGCATCCGGCAATGCGTATTATACAAGGGTGACATTCGCCGCGGACGCGTACCTTAACAGTTCCACTCCTTATCATATTTACGTTGAAGGGGCAGCCGGCCAGGACGGGTCCAACTATTTAAGGACAAGGGCTACAACGCCAAATAACCTGTTTTATGCAACATCAGGGGAAGCTGATACTTATCAGATGGTTTTAAATACCGTTGATTCGGGTACAAACTGGACACCTAACATAGATTCTCAGCCTGTATTTGTCCTTGAATACCTTGATCAGGCAGGGCTTTATCTTGATTCTTTGGGACGCCCTGTCAGCTATATAGGAAACCCGTACAATCTGCATAAAGATAACAGCGTTTACGGTACCAATCTTGCAGGGCAGATATTTGATATAAAGACAGATACTATAATTTCCAAAGTGCGTATTTACGCCAAATATACGGGCGGGTCAGCGCCTGCAGCGCATCTGTATATAATAATTCAGGATGTAACAGACCCGCTTAACGAATTAATGCTTGTGGATAACGAGGTGTTTATTTTAAAGTCAGAAATCCTGGATGTATTTTCATGGGTTAGCCATACTTTAATTAATCCGCTCAGCCTTCAGGCGGGGCATAAATACAGAATATCTTTCAGTTCCGCCGGCTCCGGTTCATCTCAGTATTATGTGCTTAAAGGCAATGAGATATACCAGAATCCTTCGCAGAATTCCGTTTTCAGCGAAGATGCTTTGGCATCCGCTTCTTTTGGGGGAAGGGATTCTTATCTTGTGTATACAACCGGCGGAGCCTGGTCTGATTACAACAGGACAAAAGACCTTATGCTTTACATGGCGGATTCCTATTCCACATTATACGCCGCGGCCGGGGAATATTTATCTCCGTCATTTGACACGAAAGCCGCATCAACATTCACAAAGTTATCGTGGCTGCCTTTAACCCAGCCTGTGCTTGCAGGTATTGATGCCGTAAGAATACAGATTGCCGCGAATAATGACAATCAGACATGGAATTTTATAGGCCCTGACGGAACCGCAGGTACTTGGTTTACCGACCCGGCCGGCACAATTCTGCCCGGTGAATTTGGCAATAAAAGATATATAAGATATAAAATGCTTTTAAATACAGAGGACGTTACCGTATCTCCGTCCGTTGATCAGGTGGAAATTGAATACAACGCGCGCCCGGATTCAACAAACGAGATAAGCCTTACAAATTATCCGAACCCTTTCAGGCCGGGCGCTGAAAATACGGGTATCAGATATACGCTTTATAAAGATACAGAAGTCACAATTACAATCATGACGCCGTTTTCTGAAATTGTAAAAAAATACACCTTTCAGCCGGGTAAAGAAGGCGGCAAAGGCGTATCTGACGGATATGAAAATAAAGTGGAATGGGACGGAAAGAATAACGAAGGGATGACGGTTGAATCCGGAATTTATATCTGCATTGTCAAGGTTAAAGCCGGCGATAAAGTTTTTAAAAGAAAAATCGCGGTGCTAAGATGAAGGGGGGCGTTATGAAAAACTTAATGATAAAATTACTGCTGTTTGTTTTTATGTTTATTTCACCTGTTTTGTTACAGGCGTCGGATGACGGCGGAGCTGCAGGCGGCTTTTTATACGCGGGCGGTTCAGGCGCGCGGTCAGCCGGGCTTGCTAATTCAAGCTCTGCTGACAGCAGCGACGCGTCAGGGGCGTATTTTAATCCCGCTCTTGTCACTTCTGTCAAATACACAGAACTGTCATTTTATTACATGACACCGTCAGAAGGTATTGCGTATAACGTTATAAGTTTCGCGCTTCCGGTCAGGGAATATGGGATACTTGCGTTTTCCAGAGTGGAACTGGAAGCTGACGGCGTGGAAAGGATAACGGATGAAGGGATAAAAACAGGGGATTTTTCCGACAGAAGCGACTGCTATATGCTGACATACGCGTATCCGTTTACGGAATCGTTTTCAGCCGGCCTTACACTTAAACTTGTAACAAGGTCTTTTGATACATACAATTCCAACGGTTTTGGAATTGACGCAGGCACAACGTATAATTTTGGAGATGTTTTTACGGTATCTGTTTCACTGTTAAACATTACAAGGCCGGTTTTGAAAATCGGCAGTATAATTGAAGATTATCCCATGAATATGAGGGCGGGCGGAGCGCTTTACCTGTTTGATACCAAACTTGTTTTATTAGGTGACGCGCTGTTTATTAATATACTGTCTGACGGCAGGGATTTTATGGGTAATGACGGCAAGGTTTTCATCCGTTATTCCGGCGGGCTTGAATACAGGCCGTTTGATTTTGCGGCAATAAGGGGCGGAATAAACCAGGCAGGCCCTGCCGTGGGCGGCGGGGTTACAACAGAAAACTTTACGCTGGATTATGCCGCAACTTTTGCGGTAATCGGCGTGGTGCATAATTTTGGAGTGACGGCACGGTTTGGCGAAGTGCCGACAGAGCGGGAAAAGAAACTTATTCAGGAAAAAAGCGGGCTTATAAAAGATAAAGAAAAGATGTCGGAAAATTTTATGAATGTGACATACGGGCAGCTGTATCTGTCAGCGCTTAACCACTATAATACAGGCAATTATGAGAAAGCGCAGGCAGAAGTAAAGGCGCTTCTTTCAATGAAGACAGGGGATGAAAGCGCTGAAAAACTTTCGTCGGACATTACGCTAATGCTGAACAGAAAAGCTGCAGGAGTAAAATTTGACGAAGCTGCCGCTCTTTTGGCGAAGGGTGAGACAAAGAAAGGAATTGAAATGATTAAAAACGCGGAAAAAGTTTATCCCGGAATTAAGGATGCCAAAATAAAGGAATATATGGCTAATGGTTCCAAAGAAATTGAGGAAAGGCGGTACATGGACGCGCGCCAGTGGTACGAAAAAGTACTGGCAATTGACCCTTCAAACGCCAAAGCCGCGGAGATGCTTGGGAAGATAAGGGATTTGATTGATATGTCTAAGTAAGGCAGATGCATGGAAGTTTGGATGCTTAGAGGCTTGGTTTAGATCCGGTAGGCGCGTCCTTTCAGGGCGCGGTTGGAGCGAGCCTGCGAAGCGGAAATCCCGGCAATGAAGCGAGCTTGTGAGCTGAAGCAGGCGGGACAGTTGATTTGTTTTTGCCTTTACTTCAGTCCCTCGGTATTATCGCCCTTCCGCTTCTGCTTAGGTGTTCTTCAAATTTTCAAATCTCGAATTTCGAATCTCGATATCCCTCCGTCCCTCGTGTTCTTTACAGGGATTGGGTATATTTTTTCAGCACGCGCCGCAAATTGGTATGTTTGTATTCAAACATATCTGAAATCAACAGTAAGGTTAACGTCGTTTGCAGCCGGGAATTTGCGGCACATACAAATCTGCCGGCGCTGCATTAAACAGCCTTTGCCGTATATGCAGTATGCTTACGCGGCACGCACTGAAAAAATACACCCAACCCCTGTTTTGTTTTAGATTTAAGAAGTGGTAGACGCGGGTCTTCAGCCCGCGGAAGTGCGTTTTGAAAGAAAGCGTTTTAAGCTATAAGCAGATAAGCATAAGCGGAGATCGCGCCGACCTTCCGACCTTCCGAGCCGCCGAGCCGCCGAGCCGCCGTCCCTCAGATTTTATAGATTTTAATCCTTTACATCATCCCTCGTATCTTTTATAGTGGTTATGCAATAATAAAGGAGGTGCTTTATGAAATACATCACAGATATCGGTAAAATCAAAGGGCTTTCGGAAAAAGAAAAAACAAATCTGAAAAAAGTAACGGATAGGTACGAGTTCAAAGTTAATGACTATTACTTATCGCTGATAGACTGGAAAAATAAGAAAGACCCTATTCGCAGAATAGTTATTCCTGAGACTCTTGAAATGGACAAGTGGGGAAGTTATGACCCTTCAAAAGAAAAGTCAAACCTTGTAATGCCCGGGATGCAGCATAAATACAGGTCAACAGCCCTGCTTTTGGTAAGCGGGACATGCGGCAGTATATGCAGGTTCTGTTTCAGAAAACGCATATTCATAAAAAAAGGCGAAGCCGGCTGTGTGGATATTGATAAAGCAGCGGCCTATATAAAAAAGCATAAAGAAATAACCAATGTGCTGCTGACCGGCGGCGATCCGTTAATGTTGCCGACAAAAAAATTAAGCGAAATAATAGGCAAGTTAAGAAAAGTTAAAACCGCGCATATTATCAGGATAGGCACAAAGATGCCGGCGTATAATCCTGACAGAATTTTAAAAGACCCTTCTTTTGCGGCAATGGTCAGAAAATACTCCGAAGATGAAAGAAAGATATATTTTATGGTGCATTTTAACCATCCGCGCGAACTTACGCCCAAAGCGATAAAGGCGGTAAATGTACTTATCAGAGCCGGCGCTATAATGGCAAATCAGACTCCGCTTTTAAGGGGGATTAATGATAATGTTCAGATAATGGCGCAGCTTTTACGCAAACTTTCTTTTATGGGGGTTCCGCCATATTATGTTTTTCAGTGCAGGCCAACGCTTGCAAATAAGGATTTTGCAGTACCGGTGGAAGAAGGGTACAGGATATTTGAAAAGGCAAAGTCATATTGTTCGGGGCTTGCAAAAAGGGCAAAGTTTGTAATGTCGCACGCCACAGGTAAGATAGAAATAGTGGGGTTGACGGATAACAGGATATTTTTTAAATATCACAGGGCAAAGAAAGAAATAGACAGTTCCAAATTTATAATAGCAAAACGCAATCCCAAAGCTTACTGGTTTGATGATTATAAGGAACTGAAAAGGGAATCAAGGCTGGAGTAAGCGGAAAACACGAGGGACAGATGCACGGAGGGACAGAGGGACGGAAGTTTTAGGTCAGGTATCCGCACCCTTTTAAAAGAAAGCGTTTTTAGCTATAAGCAGATAAGCATAAGCGATAAATGATAACTTTAAGATTTAGTTGTTTTTACCAAGCCTCTAATCATCCAAGCATCTGACATTCTGTTTTTGCATCCGTTTCTTCGTGCATCTGTCCCTCTGTCCCTTAGGTCTTCTGTTTTTGCATCCGTTTCTTCGTGCATCTGTCCCTCTGTCCCTTAGGTCTTCTGTTTTTGCATCTGTCCCTCCGTGCATCCGTCCCTCGGTCCCTCGGGTTTTATTCTCTTGCTTAATATTTTCTATGGGCTATAATAATTATAAGAACTACATAAATGAAGGAGGGAATAAATGTCAAAAGACGAAAAGAAACCGCGCCAGAAACCTTCAGAAGAAGCTATTCAGAAAGAGATCCATGCAATGGCGGATGAAATATACAGAAAAAGGACAGCCGCAGGAAAAGCAGGCGACGAACTTGGCGACTGGCTTAAAGCGGAAATTGAAATTAGAAGAAAATATAACTGATAAGCCTAAAAATATTCAACCAGCCCGGTCCGGAACATCCGGTCCGGGCTTTT